>DASZCB010000709.1:0-6192 GCA_035943575.1 Rhodanobacter sp.
ACCGTGCCGATGCCGCGACGCCCGCTGCACAGGCGCCCGCAGTCAAGTAAGTTCGACGTGACCTGTCACGGCCTGTGCGTCGGTAACAGCCATCGCGCAGGTTCAGGACTTGCGCTCGAACGTCTTGGCGCGTTGCCATAGCTGTTCCTGCTCGGTAAGCGTGCGTTCGCCGAATGCGCCACCATCGGCGGCGGCCAGCTGCTCCATCTGCCGGAAGCGTCGTTCGAACTTCGCATTGGCATGCCGCAATGCCCGCGAGAAATCGACGCCTGCGTGGCGCGCCAGATTCACCATCACGAACAAGACGTCGCCGATCTCGTCTTCCAGCCGTGCCGGGTCGGCGCCATTGGCGAACTCGGCGCGCACCTCGTCCACTTCTTCGGCCAGCTTGGCCAGTACCGGCTGCGGGTCGGTCCACTCGAAACCTGCGCTGGCCGCACGCTGCTGCAGTTTCAGTGCGCGCTTCCATTCCGGCAGGCCAGCCGAGACACCGGCCAGCACGCTGTCGTCAGCGGCTACTCCCTTGCCCGCGCGTTCGGCCGTCTTGATGTCTTCCCATGCCTGCTTCTGCGCCGCGAGATCGGCATAGCGCGTGTCACCGAACACGTGTGGATGGCGACGCTGCATCTTGGCGCTGATCGCATGGGCGACATCCGCAAAATCGAACAACCCCTGCTCCTGTGCCATCTGCGCGTGAAACACCACCTGCAGCAGCAGATCGCCCAGCTCGTCGCGCAGATCGTGCCAGTCGCGGCGATCGATCGCGTCGGCCACTTCGTAGGCTTCCTCGATCGTATACGCGGCGATGGAAGAAAAATCCTGCTGCACGTCCCACGGACAACCGTGCGCGGGATCGCGCAGGCGCGCCATGATCGCAAGCAGGTTGTCGAGGCTGTATCGGGGTGAGTCGGTCATGTCGCCTGCAGCCGCGCCATCCAATCAACCGCACCATCGCCAACGGCGATGAATTCGGGATTCAGCAGCGACTCGCCGCGGTTGTAGCGGAACGGTTGGCCGAACAGATCCAGCACCGCGCCGCCGGCCTCGTCCAGCACGCATTGGGCTGCCGCGGTGTCCCACTCGCTGGTGAGGCCAAGACGCAAATAGACGTCCGCCGAACCACGTGCGATCAGGCAGAATTTCAGCGACGAGCCAAGTGGAACAAGTTCGTAATCGCTGCCGATCAACTGCTGCAGCAAGGTACCCTGCGCACCACCATGCGAACGGCTGCCGGCCACCACCGGCGATTGTCCCAGCGGGCGCGTGCGAATGCGCTGCCAGTCACCATCGATCTGCGTCTGCAGCCACGCGCCGTGGCCGCGCTCGGCGACATACAGCTCCCCGGTCACCGGTGCCAGCACCACGCCGAGTACGGACTGGTGGTCATCGATCAGCGCGATGTTGACGGTGAACTCACCGTTGCGCTTCACGAACTCGCGGGTGCCATCGAGCGGATCGACCAGCCAGTAGCGCGACCAGTGTCGACGCTCGGACCATGCCAACGCCTTCGCTTCTTCCGACAGCACCGGCAACAGTGGATCGAGGTTGCCCAGGCCCGTCATGATGATCTGTTGTGCGGCCAGGTCGGCTGCGGTCAGCGGCGACGCGTCGGCCTTGGTCTGCACCGCGAAGTCGCTGTGATAGATCGCCAGGATCGCTGCGCCGGCGGCGCGTGCGATCTCGCCGATCTGTCGGGCAAATGCGGGTGCCGTACTCATGTGCGCTGGAAGCGTCCGGCGAGGTATTCGCGTGCCATGAACAGTGCGGCGATCGAGCGGCCTTCGGTCACGTCGTCGCGACCCAGCAAGGTATGCAGCTCGGACATCTTCCATGGCACTACTTCGAGCTCCTCCGGCTCGTCGCCGAGCAGTCGCTCTGGATACAGGTCCTGCGCCAGCACCACGTGCGCCATGTGCGTCATGTACGACGGCGACAGCGACAGATTGTGCAGGATCTTCAGCTTGTGCGCGCCGTAGCCGATCTCTTCTTTCAGCTCGCGCTCGGCACCCTGCTCGGCGGTCTCGTCCTGATCGAGTCGGCCTTTCGGCAGACCCAGCTCGTAGCGACCGACCCCGCCGCCGTATTCGCGCACCAGCAACACGGTGTCATCGTCCAGCATCGGCACGATGATCACCGCGCCCAGGCCGCTGCCTTTCAGGCGTTCGTAGGTGCGCCGCACGCCGTTGGAAAACTCCAGGTCGACCTGCTCGACCTGCAGGAAGCGGCTGTCGTTGACGTCCCGCGTGGCATGGATGATCGGTAGCTTTGGCATCCGCACATTCTAGCGCGCGGCGCTCAACGCCGCAGGCGCTGTAACGCATGCGCGTGGATCGCCGGCGTGCCAGCCAGCACGCTGCGCGTACCCAGCGTCAGCAGCGCGCCATCGAGATCGGTGAACACGCCGCCGGCTTCGCGCACAATCACCGCCAGCGCGGCGATGTCGAGAATGTTCACATCCGATTCGATCACCAGGTCCAGGCTGCCGCGCGCCAGCAGGTGGTAGTGACAAAAATCACCGTAACCGCGGATCCGGTTGCTGTCGCGGATCAGCGCGCCCAGCGCATCCCAGCGCGCGTCGGCAGTGAGTGTCCTGACGTTGCCGATGGACATAGATGTTTCGCTGATCGCGCAGGTGTCGGCCACCTGCACGCGCTCGCCATCGAGCCATGCACCTCCACCGACGCTGGCCCACATCGTCTCGCCGTAGATCGGTGCACTAGATACGCCGAGCACCAGCTCGTCGCCGTCCATCAACGCAATCTGGGTGGAGAAGAACGGCGTGCGCCGCACGAAACTCTTGGTGCCGTCGAGCGGATCGACCAGCCATAGCAGGCCGCCGCGTTCACCATCCAGTCCGAATTCCTCGCCATAGATGGACGCCTGCGGCAACGCCGTCTGCAGGATTTTCCGGATCGCCTGCTCGGCCTCGCGGTCGGCCACGGTCACCGGGGTGGCGTCGGATTTCAGCTCCACCTCGACACCGCGTCGCCAGTAATGCCGGATCACCTCGGCCGCAGCTGCCGCTGCCTCACGTGCGGCTGCCAGGGTCGATGCGGCGATATCGGGGTTCATGGTGGTCTCGCGTCCTCATTTCGATGGCGGCGCCGGCAGGGTACCGGCCAATCCACCGCTGCGTCGGATATGCACGCTGCCGTCAACAGCCGGTTGACCCAACCCGGCCAACCAATGGCGCAATGCCGGATCAGTCTGTCGGGGACGCAGCGTCGCGTCCAGTCGCCAGCCGAGCGGGCTCAGCTGCAGTTGGCCGTCGGCATGCAACGGCCCTGTCCCGTCATCATGCAGTTGCGCATGGATCACTCCATCCTGCGCCTGCGCCTGCCACAGCAGTTCGCCGAGCGCCACGTCGCTAGCGTGCGTGCGCATGACAGCACGCTGCCATCGCGCCTGCGCCTGCAGTTGCAGCGGCCAGCCACCTTGCAGTAAGGCGTGGTCGATCGTCAGCTGAAGTTCGCCGTGTGGCTGCCCCAGTGGCGATTTCACGTTTTGATTCAGCGCTGCCAGCTCGGCATGCATACTCACGCCGCGCAAGGCGATCTGGCCGCTTGGCAGTCGCTGCATGCTGCCGGACAGTGTGATCTGAGGCCCGTCGAATTGCAGTTGCAGTGGCAGCTGTCCCAGCAATGCACGTCGCGACAGTTGCCACTGCAATTGCCCCAGCGCATGGCCGTCTGCGGCCACGACCTGGTCGGCGCGGCCGTCCCACAGCAGCCCGTGCACCTGCTGCAGACGCAACCCGTGCAGTTGCGGCTCGATCCATGGCATCGCCCAGCGCGCCGGCAGGAACCACAGCAGCAGGGCCGTAGCCAGCAGCACGCCGAGACCGATCAGGCATTTTCGCAGATACTTCAAACGTCGATTTCCGGGAGGATGCATGCGCGGACTTGAGCGCCCATTTCCATGAATGGACTTGAGCGTCCATGGCGCAACGCCGATGATAGCCGGATGAGCAACCCCGCAAGCAGCAACGCCGCGCTCGCCACACGCGACCTGAAACACCTGTGGCATCCCTGCACGCAGATGCACGACCACGGCATCAGCGGTCTTGGCGGCGTGCCGATGGTGCCGATCGTGCGCGGCGACGGCGCGTGGCTGATCGACGCCGACGGTCGTCGCTACCTGGACGGCATCAGCTCGTGGTGGACCAACCTGTTTGGCCACGCCAATCCGCGCATAGCCGCCGCGCTGGCCGAGCAGGCACGTACGCTGGAACACGTGATCTTCGCCGGCTTTACTCATCAGCCGGCGATCGAGCTGGCCGAGGAACTGATGCGCATCACACCGCCCGGACTCGATCGTGTGTTCTACGCCGACAATGGCTCGGCGGCGATCGAGGTGGCGCTGAAGATGAGCTTTCATTACTGGCTCAATCAGGGTCACGGCGAGAAGACCCGCTTCATCGCGCTGACCGGAAGTTATCACGGCGAGACGCTGGGGGCGCTGTCGGTCAGCGACGTGGCGCTGTACCGCAAGACGTATGCGCCGCTGCTGCTGACGCCGTTTCTGGCGCCTTCACCAGACGCGTATGAGGGCGCGCCGGGCGAATCGCCCGAACAGACGGCCAAACGTCGCCTCGGTGAGCTGCGTGCCCTGCTCGAACAACATGCGCATGAAACCTGCGCGGTGATCGTCGAGCCGCTGGTGCAGTGCGCCGGCGGCATGCGGATGTACCACCCGAGCTACCTCACCGGCCTGCGTGCGTTGTGCGATGAGTTCGCGGTGCACTTCATCGCCGACGAGATCGCCGTGGGCTTCGGCCGCAGCGGCAGCTTGTTCGCCTGCGAGCAGGCCGACGTCACGCCGGATTTCATGTGCCTGTCGAAAGGTCTCACTGGCGGTTTCCTGCCATTGTCGGCGGTGCTCACCACCAACCGTATCTACGAGGCGTTCTACGCCGAATACAACGCCGGCAAGGCGTTCCTGCATTCGCACAGCTACACCGGCAATCCGCTGGCCTGCCGCGTGGCGCTGGAAACACTGGCGATCTTCCGTGACGAGCCGGTGCTGGAACGCAATCGTCAGCTTGCCGCGTATCTGGCCCGTCGGCTCGAACCACTGCGTGAACATCCGCATGTCGCCGACGTGCGCCAGACCGGCATGATCGCGGCGATCGAACTGGTCGCCGATAAGGCCAGTCAACGCCCGTTTCCGGCGGATGAGCGGCGCGGCCTGCGCGTCTACTTGCATGGTCTGCAGCAAGGCGTGCTGCTACGTCCGCTCGGCAACGTGGTGTATTTCATGCCGCCGTACGTGGTCACTGAGGCGGAAATCGACTTGCTGGTCGACACCGCGATCGCCGGCATCGAACGCGCCGTGACAGGCTGATTTCACCGACCCTGCGGAAACCGAACCTCATGCGCACTACCCGTATCCATGCCGACCTGCCACTCAACCCGGGCAGCGAACTGTCGTTGCCGGCGCAGGCCGGCGAGCATGTCGCCCGCGTGCTGCGGCTGACTGCGGGCGATCCGCTGACTCTGTTCAACGACGACGGCAGCGACTACCCGGCCAGCATCCTTGCGGTAGGCAAGCGCGAGGTCATCGTGCGGATCGAGTCGAGACAGCTGCTGCACAACGAATCGCCCTTGCCGCTGACCCTGGCACAAGGCGTGGCGCGCGGCGAGAAGATGGATCTGATCGTGCAGAAGGCGACCGAGCTGGGCGTCGTGCGCATCGTGCCGCTGCTGACCGAACGCTCGGAGGTGAAGCTGGACATCGCGCGTGCGGAAAAGCGGCTGGCACACTGGCGTGCCGTCGCCGCCAGCGCGTGCGAACAGAGCGGTCGCGCACGCCTGCCCGAGATCACCCCGGCGCTGTCGCTGTCGGCATGGCTGGACGGTCTGGTTGAGGACGATGCATTGCGGCTTGCTCTATTGCCGGAAGCCACCCGCTCATCCCGCGAGTTGCGTTTCACGGCCGTCGGCGGCCTGCTGGTGGTCGGCCCGGAAGGAGGGCTGGGTGAGCGCGATATCAGTACCTTGACCGCCGCCGGCTTCAACGGCCTGCGGCTGGGGCCACGCATCCTGCGCACGGAAACGGCCGGACTGGCAGCGCTGGCGGCGCTGCAGGCCTTGCACGGCGACGGCTAGTTCCTCACTAGTCCTGGCGTGTCTCAGTCTTCCGCGTTGGAGGCTTCGGGCAACTCGGCGGACTCATCCGAATCGGCCTGTCCAG
>DASZCB010000710.1:0-10025 GCA_035943575.1 Rhodanobacter sp.
CCTGCGCGTGGTGATGCCATCCTCGCCGGCGCGTGCCTACGGCCTGCTGCTGGCCGCGATCCGCGATCCGGATCCGGTGATGTTCTTCGAGCCCAAGCGCATCTACCGGCAGTACAAGGAAGAAGTGCCGGACGATGGCGAGGCGCTGCCGCTTGACGTGTGCTTCGTGCTGCGCGACGGCACTGACGTGACCTTGGTGACCTGGGGCGCGCAGGTGAAGGAAGCGCTGGAAGCCGCCGATGAACTAGCTGCCCAGGGCATCAGCGCCGAAGTGATCGACGTCGCCACGCTGACCCCACTGGACTTCGACACCATCGCCGAGTCGGTGCAGAAGACCGGCCGCTGCGTGATCGTGCACGAGGCACCGAAGACCGCCGGCTACGGCGCCGAGATCGCCGCGCGGCTGGCCGAGGAATGCATGTACGACCTGCTGGCGCCGGTCGAGCGCGTCACCGGCTTCGACACGCACATCCCGCTGTTCCGCCTTGAAATGAAATACCTGCCGAGCGTGGAACGCGTCGTCGACGCCGCCAAGCGCACCCTGGCTGCCAGCTAACCTTCAACGGACCCGATCCCATGGCTGATATCAAGACGTTCTACCTGCCCGACCTCGGCGAAGGCCTGCCCGATGCAACCGTCGTCGAGTGGCACGTGAAAGTGGGCGACAACATCAAGCTCGACGCGCCGCTGTGCTCGATGGAGACCGCCAAGGCGGTCGTCGACGTGCCCTCGCCGTATACCGGCAAGGTCACCAAGCTGCATGGCGCACCCGGCGACATCATCGAGACCGGTGCCGCGCTGGCCGAGTTCGAGCCGGACCCGAACGCGAAGCAGCGCGCCGAAGCCGAGTCCACCGGCCATCACCACGGCCCGAAGAAGAGCGTCGGCAGCCCCGCAGCGGACGACAGCCACAAGGTGGTCGCTTCGGATGAAGGCGGCGAAGTCGAAGAGACCGCCGCGGCACGCGAAGACGAAGGCACCGTGGTCGGCGCGATGGTCAGCGGCAGTCACGTGCATGTCGAACAGGCCGCCAGCATCGGCGGTGTGAAGGCCGTGCCGGCCGTGCGCGCGCTGGCGAAGAAGCTCAAGGTCGACCTGACCCGCGTGCGCCCGAGCGGCGCCGACGGCGTGGTCACCATGAAGGACGTCAAGGAGGCCGCCGCGAAGGGCTCCGCTGCACTCGGCGCCGCTCCGGCACGCGCTGTCCCTGCCTCCGCCGGTCGTCATCTCGCACCGGAACTGCCGCAGCCGGGCCATGCTCCACAAGAGCAGGCACGTACCGCCACTTCGCTGGCCGGCAAGCCGGTGCGCACAGCACCGCCGTCGCAGCAAGCCAGCGGCCAGCCGGAGCAGCTCAAGGGCGTGCGTCGCAACATGGCCCGCGTGATGGCCGATGCCCACGCCCAGGTCGTGCCGACCACCCTGGTCGACGATGCCGACCTGCACGCCTGGATCGGCAAGCAGGACATCACCGCGCGCCTGATCCGCGCGATCGTGTCCGCGTGCAAGACCGTGCCGGCCTTGAACGCCTGGTTCGACGGCAAGAACCTCACCCGCACCCTGCATCCGCATGTCGACATCGGCATCGCGGTAGACACTGACGACGGCCTGTTCGTGCCGGCGCTGCGCAACGCCGACGTACTCGACGCGGCCGGTGTGCGCGCTGCAATCAAGCGTCTGCGTACGCAAGTCGAAGATCGTTCGATCCCGGCTTCCGAGTTGTCCGGCTACACCATCAGCCTGTCGAATTTCGGGATGTTCGCCGGCCGCTACGCGACGCCGGTGGTGGTACCGCCGACCGTCGCGATCGTCGGTGCCGGCAAGCTCAGCCACGACGTGGTGGCCGTGATCGGTGGTATCGAAGTGCATCGCCGCATGCCGCTGTCGCTGACCTTCGACCATCGCGCCGCGACCGGTGGTGAAGCTGCGCGCTTCCTCAAGACGATGCTCGATGATCTGGCGCTGCCGAACTGAGTCGATTGCAACACGTGAAATAGAAACGGGTGAAATAAAAGCAGGTGAAACAAACAGGGTGCCTTCGGGCGCCCTGTTTGTTTTTCAAGCATCGATCAGTAGTCGCGCACGTCCAGCAGCATGCAGCAACGGGCGCTGTAGTCGTGCCTGTCATGCGGCCACGCAACGGCGGACAACGCCAGCGTTCCCGCGGTCCACGGCTCGTTGTCGAGCAGCGCCTCGCTGCGCGAATCGCCGTCCGCAACATGACTGTGCACCAGCCGCAGCCAGTGCAACTCGGGTGTCAGCACCTCGCTCTTCAGCGCGACCTCGACTGCCGCCTGCGCCTCGGCCGGCATGCTCACGGCGTCGCCGTCCACGCCGCGCACATTGAACGGGCCGATGAACACATCCCATGTGCGCACACCAATATCCCAAGCGGCGATCTGCATCCGGCGATCGTCGGTGACGTACCAGCAAGCAGCAAGCAGCACATGGAATGCATTCTGCTCGAACATGTGCAACGCGTCGCGACAGCCGGTGTCGCCGCCACCGATGCCGGCGAAGCTCTCTTCGATGCGGCGCTCCTCGCTCAGCACAACGTCGACATCGAGGCGACCGGGTTCGCCCGCACTGCCTTCGTGCCACTCGGCACGAATCGCCGGGAAATCGCCATCGGTGACTAGCCAGCCGTCCTCGTCCGCGTCCAGCTCGACATCGTGCCGCTCGAACAACCGCAGCAGGTATTTCTGTAGCGCCGCACTATCCATCGTCACTCCCGATTATCCGCATTCGCTGTCGACGGCAACTCACGCCAGGTCAGATATACGCGCAGGTCGAACTCCAGCTGATGGTAGTCCGGCAGCATGTACTGGCACAGTTGGTAGAACGCCTTGTTGTGATCGGTTTCCTTCAGGTGCGCCAGTTCGTGCACCACGATCATCTCCAGAAATTCCGGCGCGGCCGCCTTGAACAGCGCGGCCACACGGATTTCCTTCTTCGCCTTGAGCTTGCCGCCCTGCACACGCGAGATCGCGGTGTGCAGGCCCAGTGCGTTGCGCACCACATCGAGCTTGCTGTCGTACAGCACCTTGTCGATGCCTGGCGCGTTCTTCAGGTGCTGCTGTTTCAGATCCATCGTATAGATGTACAGCGCCTTGTCGCTCTGCACCTCATGACGTTCCGGGTAGCGCTTGGCCAGATGCTCGCCGAGGCGTTGCTGCGCGATCAGCTCGCGCACCTTGTCCTGCAAGGTGGCCGGGTATGCCTGGAGGTATTTGAGCGGAATCATGCTGTGCATTCTCGCACTGCGCCGGATCATGCGCAGCGCGAGGCGCCCATATCACATGATTTACATGTCGAAACGGTAGCTGACTTTAACCAGCAGTTGCTCGTCGTCGCGCAGCGCGAAACTGTTACTGAACGCGTCAGTCACGCTGCGCGCAAAGCTGTCCTGTGAGTACCCGCCGCGACCGTAGACCACATACAGGTAGGACAGCGGCGCCAGTTCATAGCGGTAACGGATCTGCAGGCCAAGGTTGCGCACGCTGAAATCATCGACCGGCTCATCGGAGGCGACGGCTCGACCGTTGCCGCCGACGCGATAACCGCCGCGTATGCGTGCATCCAGTCCAATCGCCTGCAGTTTCAGCCGCAGCTCCTGGCGACTATCGATGTTCCAGTTGAAGCCGGCATCGAGCTCCAGATTGTGCTCGTTGAAGCGGCCGATCAGGTTGTCGTGTTGCCACACCAGCCAGTCCGGGATGTGCTCGTAGTACGGACCGGCATACACGCTGAAGGCATCGCTGATGAAATAGGTCGGCAGGAGTTTGACGTTGTAGCCGATCTCGCGATTGCCGCTGAGACCGCCGCTGACAACCTCCACATCCAGCTTGTACGCCCAGTCGCCATGGCGCGGGCTGATCCGCTCGTAGGCAAGGTCGACCGAAGGCGGCAGGAACAGCGCGCCGTGGCCACGAGTCAGTAGGTCGTCCCAGCCGGCGCTGTTGAAGTTGAACTGCACCTGGTCGGTGGCGCCGTTGCGCAGGTTGCTGAGGTCACCGATGCGCAGCTGGCGGCGCAGACGCAGGCCGTGATCGTTGTCCAGCGCGTCGATGCGGAACTGCAATTCATGCGAGCTGTACGCCGAGTCGGCCGGCAAATCGGCAAAGCGCTTGCGCACTTCCCAGTGGCCGTAGTTGAAGTTGTTGCGCGACAGGTAACCGAAATCGTTGACCTCCAGCTGATCACCGAAATGCATGCCCAGCCACTGCTGACGCCAGCCATTGCCCATTTCGTAGTTGGCCAGGAAGGTCGCACCGCTGTCGCGGGTGCGCGTGCCCGACTGCAGGATGTCGCTGGCGATCACGTTGGTGGCAATGGTCAGCTGCGACGTCGGCCGCCAGTGATGATCGATGCCGAGCACAGTCGCCTCGCGATCCAGCCACGGCCGGTCGACGCGGGTCAGCATCATGCCCAGGCTCTGGTCGCCGAAGTCGTGGGTCACCCGTGCAGCGCCGAAGAACCGGCCGGCCGCACCATCCTCGTCTGCCGCCATCACTCCGTAGCTAGTGGTGCCGACGCTGCCGTTGAGCTTGACTGCGGCATTGATGTTGGCGGCGCCGTGGCCGTCGTCCGACGGGCCGCCGACGCGGCGGGTGTAGACGAGCTGGCTGTTGTCGTCGAGCAGACTGAAGTCGAAGATGCCCTGGTTCTCGGTGAAGAACGGCCGTTTGTCGCTGACATAGGTTTCGGTGGCGCTAAAGTTGACCACCAGATCGTCGCTCTCGACCTGGCCGAAATCCGGATTCAGCGCCGCGGTCAGCTGGAACTGGCCGTTCGGCTTCCACAGCAGATCTGCACCTTCCTGCGTGTGACTGCGGCCGCGCACGTTGTCGTACAGGCCGGACACGTACGGTGTGATCGCCAGCAGCGACTGGCTGTACTGCGGCACCTCGACCCGGCTGAACTCGGACAGGAAGCGCGGACGCGTGAAGCTAGCGGCCGGCCACGCGATGCGTTCGCCGGTCGAGCCGACGACGCGATCGAGATACACTCCGAGTGTGCGCTTGCCGTCGTGGGCCATATGCATCGGCGCGATGTACCACGGTATCAGTATCTCGACGGTCCAGCCGTTCGCATCCTCGCTGACCGCGTGTTGCCAGTTGCCGTCCCAGTCCTTGTTGAAATTGTTCTCGTTGGTGATGACTGCGTCATTGATGCCGTCGGTCGAGCTGACCACGAAGTCGTAGCCGGTACGCCCGTCGCCATCGAAGTCGACCATCAGGTTGACGCGATCAACCTGATCTTCGAAGTCGCGCTGCACGCGTTGTCGCGTACGCGGAACATCCGCCGGCTGGTCGCAGCGGAACGCCACCGCCAGGCCTTTCGGGGTGGCCATGATCCAGGCCTCCGTGTGCACCGAGCCCGGCTTGCCGCTGAGCGGCTGGGTCTGGCGAAAGTCGGTGATGTGCTGCGCGTCTTTCCATTCCTCGGGATGAATATGGCCGTCGATCTCGACGGCCAGTGCCGGCGCCGACAGCGCGGCGAGCGTCACAAACAGCAGGCATGCCATGCGCATGTCGTGGGGGCTTCCAGATGGTGCGGCGCGGGGTTACGCCATGCGACGATGGATTCGCCGCATCGTATAGATGCGCAGAGTGCCTGTTGCGTTTAGCTGTCATCGACAGCCATAAGTCACGCCATGACTTGTGGCAGGTATTCATCGACGCGGCGGATCATCACCACGTCGTATCGGCGTTGCGTCGTCCAGACAGGTTCAGCGGCGCCTTCCCCAGACCACGTAACGCAGCAGCATCGCCAGCAGCAGCACCGCGGTGAATGCACCGTAGCCGTACAGCGCGGGCAGCACCTGCTGCCAGATCCCGCCACTGGCGCGACCGAAGTCATCGACCGCGGGCAGTTTGGCCATGTCGAAACCGATCGCCGCGGATTGCACCGTGACGATCGCCGCCAACAGCAACGCCACGAAATCGAAGATGCGCCGGGCCGACGTGCGCGGCAGCTTTTTCGGATAGGCCCAATAGGCCCAGCAGAGGATTAGCAGCCACGGCGCAAGCAGCAGGATGGCGAGATAACGCATCGTTCAATAACTCATGAATCGCCGCGCATCAATCCTGCGCGGCGAGTTGGTCCAGTGCCTCGCGCAGTTGCGCCAGGGCTGCGTCGCGTGCCGACTCGTCGCGATAGTCGGGCGTGCTGGCGACCGGCTCGCCATCCAGTTCCAGGGTCATGCCCTGTGACTGGACCTGCAGTACGGCAGCCACCGCCCCCAAGGTCTTGAGGCGTTTCTGCAGCGCGCCGGCCGCCTTCGGATCGGCGAACGGCATCGACAGCAGCAGCTCCTCACCTTCCGCTGAGAACAGGCGAAAGCGGAAGCTACCATCGGTGTCGCGAAAACTGGCGAAGCGCGGCATTTTGCCCTGCTTCGGTGTCGCCTTCAACGGCCCGGCCGTCGCAAACGCAGCAGTGGGTGAGCGCAGACCCAGCGCATCGCGCAAGGCCGCAATCTTCGGCGTGGCGATCGCACGCGCCTTCTGAGCGCCCTGCTGCAGGATCACCTCGATCGCCGCCGGATCGGCCATGAATGCTTCGTAGCGTTCGCGCATCGGCGCCACGTCGGACTCGATCCGCTCGTACAACACTTGCTTCGCGTCGCCCCAGCCCATGCCATCCAGCAACGCCTGACGGAATGCCGCTGTTTCGGCCTCACTGGCAAACGCGCGGAAGATCGTGAACAGCGAGGAGTTGTCCGGATCCTTCGCTTCGCCCGGCAAACGCGAGTCGGTGACGATGCGCATGATCGTCTCGCGCAGCTGCTTCTTGCCGCCGGCGAACAGCGGGATCGTGTTGTCGTAGCTCTTCGACATCTTGCGCCCATCCAGGCCCGGCAGCGTCGCCACCTGCTCCTCGATCAACGCCTCCGGCAACACGAAGAACTCGCGCCCATGGATATGGTTGAAACGCTGGCCGAGATCGCGTGCCATCTCGATATGCTGGATCTGATCGCGGCCCACCGGCACTTGATGTGCGTCGAACGCGAGGATGTCGGCCGCCATCAGCACCGGGTACATGTACAGACCGGCGGTGATGCCGGCATCGGCGTCCTCACCGGTTTCCGTGTTCCGATCCACCGCGGCCTTATAGGCATGCGCACGATTGAGCATGCCCTTGGAGGCAACGCAGGTGAGGAACCAGGTCAGCTCGGGAATTTCCGGGATATCCGACTGCCGGTAGAACGTGACCCGCTGCGGATCGAGGCCGGCAGCCAGCCAGGTCGCGGCGATCTCCAGCCGCGAACGCTCGATCCGTGCCGCATCGTCGCTCTTGATCAACGCGTGGTAGTCGGCCATGAAATAGAACGCATCGACGTCGGCGCGTCGGCTGGCTTCGACGGCGGGACGGATCGCGCCCACATAATTGCCCAGATGCGGCGTGCCGGTGGTGGTGATGCCGGTGAGTACACGAGTCTGCATGGTGTTCGCTTGTGGTGTCTTCGGATTGGAACGATCAACGGATCAACGTGGACTTGCCGAACAGCGACTCGACCAGATCCACCGCCAGCTTTGCAGTCTGGTTGCGCTTGTCGAACGCCGGATTCAGTTCGACGATGTCGAGCGATGCCATACGGCCGGTATCGGCGATCATCTCCATGCACAGCTGCGCCTCGCGGTAATTCGGGCCGCCACGCACGGTGGTGCCGACGCCCGGCGCAATGCTCGGATCGAGGAAATCGACATCGAAGCTCACGTGCAGATGGGTGTTCTCGTCGATACCGGCCAGCGCCTCCTCCATCACCCGTTTCATGCCGACCTCGTCGATGTGGCGCATGTCGTGAACCTGCATGTTCGCGCCGCGCACCAGCCGCTTCTCGCCTTCGTCGACCGAGCGGATACCGATGTAGCGGAACACATCCGGCGTGGTCGCCGGCGCATGACCGCTGAGACTGGTGAGCTCAGCCGGGCCGGTACCGCACAGACAGGCCACCGGCATGCCGTGGATATTTCCGGTGGGCGTGGCCTGCGCCGTGTTGAAATCGGTATGCGCATCCAGCCACAGCACACACAACTTCTTGCCCTCGTCGTGGCAATGGCGGGCCACCGCCGAGATCGAGCCGATCGCCAAGCAATGATCGCCGCCAAGCATGATCGGCAGGCGGCCTGCCTGAAGCTCCTGGTGAACAGCCGTATAGACGGCCGTGTTCCATGCCACCACCTCATCAAGATGGCGGTAGCCATGCTCGGGAGGCAACCATGGATTGAGCGGACCTTGCAGGTTGCCGCGATCGATCACCTTGAGCCCGCGGCGCTCCAGCCTGTCTGCCAGATTGGCCACCCGCAGCGCCTCCGGCCCCATCGCGGCGCCGCGATGGCCAGCGCCGATATCGGTCGGCGCGCCGATCAGTGAAACGGTCTGTGTGCGCATATCTCTGGTTACCTGCGTATGGCATGTCGACGAAGTAGTGGGCCATCACCCGTCGACGATGTCGGTGCGGCAGCCAGCGAATGCGGCTTCATGCCGCCGTTGCCGAACGAATCGCTGCCGTCCCTGCGAAAAGACGTTCGCGACATGACTCGCCGCAATATGACCAAAGTTTACCGGAACGGCCGCGCCAACGCCGGTACGCCTCACCGCACAAGCCAGTGTGCATCGATTGGAGAGTCGAGCGGGCCGGTGCCGCCGCTCGACGCAAACGGGATACCGGCTCGCCGATCAGTGCGCGTGCCGGCTCGCTGTGTAATTGCGGCTGCCAGTGCGCTCGCCGGCGTAAGTCATGTCCATCATGGTGGATGGACCACCCGGGCTGCTGTACGCGTGCATGTTGCCCTTGATGCTGCCATCGGGCAGCCATTCGAATACGCATCACCAGCCATCGTCGGCGGGTTGCTGCCGCAGACCAAGTGGTAGCTGACCGCATTGCCAACATGGTGAACATGGCAGCTCTCCTGCCCGGTTCGATAGAAGACGACACACCGGATCGAAGTACACGACTCCGATCATTGCGGTCCACGCAACGCGGCACGCGCGATCAGCGTCCGCGCATTCGCCTAGACGGATCCCGCCTGGCGACTTCGCGCCAATTCATCCTCGCGGCGTGACCGCGCATCCGAGCACCATGACACCAGCTCGTTGCCGGAAGCCAACGTGCTTGTAGGTCTTGAATCACGGACGAATTTCCCCAGCAGCATCCCTGCAAACAGCGCCACTCCACGCCAGAAGGCGGAGTGTGCAAGTAACGTTTGCATGTCGATCACTCCCGGCTGCCCCTGTGCAACCGTTGAGCGGATCCTAGCAAGCTTTCACGTCATATGCACATGAATTTGCCGAAAAAGCGCATCACCATCTGGCACGGATACTGCAGAAAATCTGCCGGGTGGCATCCCGTCGAAATCAAGCTGCGCAAAGACATTCCGGCAGGGGGATGGGCTCGTTCCCGTCGAACTCGCAACAATGTTCGTCTCGGCATACGCCGATAAGTGATGCCCGCAAGTTCAGCAGGCGGATCCGGTCGAACCCGGCGAGGCGTCTAACCTGCCAGGCGCAGGCTTTGCTGCTCGGGATTCGGCACGTGCCCGTACTTCGCCAGGATGACCGGCTCCGAATACTCGCCGCGATCGGCATCCGCCGCCTGCGCATACACCAGCACGCCGTCACATTGTGCGGCCAGCAATTCGCCACGCGTGCGCGCCAGTTGCTCCATGCCATGGAGGATCGGCTTGTCGGCGACCACACTGCCGCCCACTTCTGAAAAGCCCTGCACCACATATAGCGTACCCATGACGCGTCCTCACGCTCTGGAAAATTCAAGCATGAACGCACCGGAGTGCACGCGTCGCGATGGCCGCGTTAAATGTCCGTGGAACGCTCAGCCATGCTGCAGCCAGTTTCAGCGATCCCAGTCGCGCTTGCGACCCCACCCCTTCAGCACCTAGCGGGTGACCTATGCCGCATCCGACGCCTCAAACGATTCCAGCGCGTACCTAGTGGCCAGGTACAGTCCAACTGCGCCGACTTCATCGCTATCCGTAGCCCGTACTGCCTCGATCAGCTCC
>DASZCB010000711.1:0-5695 GCA_035943575.1 Rhodanobacter sp.
ACCTCCTCGATCGACAGCGACCACAGTACGTCCCAGTTGCCCGGCAGATACCCTGTCTGCCCCTCGTACCAGTTCAGATGCAGGCCGAGCGCGGCGATGATCGCGCGCGGCAGCGACTGGCCGGCACGAGTAATTGTGTAGTCCGGCATACCCACCAGATGCAGCACGCTGAGCACGGCCACCAGCATCAGCAGGCACGGCACAATGCGGGCGAAACGCCGCGCATAGAACACGCGCATGTCGATCCGTTCGAGGCTGCCCCAGCGGCGCAGCGCGTTGCCTGCGATCAGGAATCCCGAGATCACGAAGAACACGAACACCGCTTCGTAACCGTTGTAGTTCAGCCTACTCAGCAACCACGTCGGCAACACATCGGCCAGCGCGGTTTTCTTCAGCGGAATGCGCAGGCCGATGTGGTTGAACACCACCAGCACGATCGCCAGTCCGCGCAGCAAGTCGATGCCGGGATTGCGGATTTCGTCACCGTCCGCTGCAGCCAATACCGGCATCTGCCTCATCCGAAACGCCGCTCCTGTCGTGAAAAGACGATAGTGGATCGGCGGCACGCGTCCGACAAGCACCATGCGCTCATCCTGGAGTCTCGACCGCCCAACGCGCCGCCACGAAATCGATAAAAGCTCGCGTTCGTGCGGGAAGCTGCCTGCCCGGTGGCCACACGATGTGAACTGCCTGCGCCGGCAACTGCCAGTCGTCAAGCACGGTTTCGAGCAGGCCATGATCAAGCAGGCCGCGTACCTGCCACAGTGACGCCACGCCGATGCCCAGCCCCGCCATCACGGCCGCATTGCAGGCCGCCGCGTTGTCGGCACTGAAGCGGCCGCGCACTTCCACCTGTTGCCGCCGCTTGTTCCGGCGGTAACTCCAGCGCTGCGCGGCATCGACGGAACGGCGCACGATGCACTCGTGCCGACGAAGATCGGCGGGAGTCTGCGGACGGCCATACCGGGCAAAGTAGCCTGGCGTTCCCACCGTCACGACGCGCAGCATGCCGAGCTGGCGTGCATGCAGGCGGCTGTCGGGCAGCTCGCCAAGCCGCACGGCGGCATCCAGCTTGTCGCGCTGCAAGTCAGCGCGATGATCGGCTACCACCAGCTCAACGTCGACGTCCGGGTAGCGCTCCATGAAAGCCGCCACCATCGGCACCAGATGCGGCGCGCTGAACTGGGTGGAACCGCCAATGCGCAGTACGCCGTCGATGCGGGCACCGTGCTCGGCCAATTCCGAGCGGGCCAGGTCGATGTCCGCCAATGCCGTCTTCAGGCGCGCGTGGAACACCAGCCCCGCTGCACTTGGCTGTGCCTGACGCGTGGTGCGCTGGATGAGCTCCACACCCAGCTCGTTCTCCAACGCCGCCAGCGCACGGCTCACCGCCTGCAGCGAGCGGTGCAGATGGCGCGCCGCGGCGCTGAGGTTGCCCTGCTCTACCACGGCGATGAAAACCCGATAGTCGTCCAGGCTGGCCATTCCGGATTATCCCGCTGAGTGAGATGATCTATCCATTCTATTGCGTATTCTCCCGCAATCGTTTGCACCCAAAAATCTCTGAAGCAGGTCATGCCGGCCTGGATTTTCGGAGATGCTCCATGCCCGCCTTGTTTCCCTCGGCCATCGACGGCCGTGAAATCGGTTTCGATCCCGCACAACCGCTGGCGGCTCTGGCCGCGTTCTACTACCGCATCGATGACGGATGGCGGCAGGTGCATCATCACGGTTCGTTCGATGATCCGGGGCTGCTCGCCGCCTACCGCGAGACCGTGCGATGAGTGGGCCAGTCGAAGCGGCTGTGCCGGTGCGGCTGTTTGCGTTGGCGACCGGCGTGATCGTGGTCAGCCTGTACCTGCCACAGCCACTAGTGGGATTGATCGGCGCTTCGCTGGCGCTGTCGCCAGCGGCGGCCGGCTTGGTCAGCACGCTGATCCTGGCCGGCTACGCAACGGGTTTGTTCCTGCTGGTGCCGTTGTGCGACCTGGTCGAGAACCGCCGGCTGATTCTCGCCACGCTGGCGACCAATGCCGTGGCACTCGCCGTCGCGGCGTGCCCGATCGCACCGGCGGGGTTTCTCGCCATCAGCTTCGTGGTCGGCCTGACCACCTGTTCGATCCAGATGCTGGTGCCGCTGGCCGCGGCAATGACCGTGGAAGAACAGCGCGGTCGCGTGATCGGCAACATCATGAGCGGACTGCTGCTAGGCGCGATGCTGTCGCGGCCGCTGGCCAGCCTGGTGGCGGAGCGCTTCGGCTGGCGTGCTGCCTATGCCCTGCTCGCCACTGCCATCGCGCTGCTCGGCAGCATGCTGGCATTCCGCCTACCGCGCCGGCAGCCGCCGAAAGCGAGCTCCTATCTCGCCCTGGTCGGTTCGATGGCTACGCTGTGGCGCGAGGAGCCGATACTGCGCCGCCGTGCGCTCTCGGCAGCATCGAGCTTTGCCGCTTTTAATGCGTTCTGGAGCTTGGTCGCGCTGCCGCTGGCCGCGCCGCCGTTCGGTTTCGGCGCCGTCGGCATCGCTTTGTTCGCGTTGGCCGGTGTCAGCGGCGCGATCAGTGCACCCATCGCCGGTCGGCTCGGCGACGCCGGCAAGGCCAGGACCGCAACGCGCCTCGCCCATTTGATTCTCATCGTGGCGATGTTGCTGGCCGGTGTCGCCGGCAGTTCCTGGGGAGCGTCTTTGCTACCGCGCGCCGCGCTAATCACCGCGATGGGAGTGGCGGCGATACTGCTCGACGCCGGCACGATCGCCGACCAGGCGCTGGGCCGGCATGCCGTGAACCTGCTGCGAGCGGAGGCGCGCGGCCGCATCAACGGGTTGTATACCGGCGGCGTCTTCATCGGCGGCGCGATCGGCTCGGCCGTGGCTGGCATGGCCTGGGCGTGTGCTGGCTGGATCGGCGTGTGCGCGGTAGGCACGCTCGGGGGCTTGGCAGCGTTTGCGCTCGACCTGCGCAACGACGCGACCATGCGCGTCGCCGACACAGCGCCCGTGCGGGCCTGCGATTGATCCATCGCCATTCGGTCCATCGCCATTTCCACATTATCCAGGTCGGGGCAGCGCAGAGAACAGGAAGAAGCGCCGCGACCTTCCCCCATGGCATCAAAGCAATGATGGAAATGCGCGATATCCACAGCGCAGGGGGAAGGGCTTAGTCCGGCTGGATCTGCACGCCACGCCAGAACGCCACGCGAGCCTTGATCTGCGCGGCAGCGTCCTTCGGCGCCGCGTAGTACCACGCGGCATCCTTGTTCACCGCATCGCCGACTACCACGTCGTGATAGCTGGCCGTTCCCTTCCAGGGACAGGTGGTGTGATGATCGCTGCCGCGAAAATATTCGCGCCTGAGCGAATCATGCGGAAAGTAGTGGTTACCCTCGACCACCACGGTGTCGTCGCTCTGCGCCAGCACCGCGCCTTGCCATATCGCGCGCATCAGTCGTCTCCGATGTCCTGCCCCAGAAACAGCACGTCGGTGTAGCCGAACTTGCTGAAGTCGGTGATGCGCGACGGATATAGACGGCCGATCAGGTGATCGCATTCGTGCTGCACCACGCGGGCATGGAAGCCCTCGGCGGTACGCTCGATGCGCGAGCCTTGCGGGTCGATGCCTTCGTAGCGGATCAGCGAGTAGCGACTCACCGCACCGCGCAACCCGGGCACCGACAGGCAGCCTTCCCAGCCCTCTTCCATGTCCTGCGACAGCGGCGTGATCACCGGGTTGAGCAGGATCGTGCGCGGTACCGCCGGCGCATCGGGATAACGCTCGTTGCTGTCGAAGCCGAAGATCACCAGTTGCAGATCGACGCCGACCTGTGGGGCGGCGAGACCGACACCATCAGCAGCGTGCATGGTGTCGAACATGTCGGCGATCAGCGCGTCAAGCTCCGTACTGCCGAGCATCGCGTCGGACACCAGCGGGGCGATGCGCAGCAGGCGCGGATCACCCATCTTCAGGATTTCGCGGATCATGTGGAGCCTCGTCTTGGAACGCCGTTACCTGACGAATTGTGGTCGATGCGGTCCCAATGCAAGCCGTGCTGCCCAGCGTCTCAACTACAAAGTGCCGAGCAAAGCCTCGTGCCGATTTGTTGAACCCGCAAGCGGGTTCAACGACCGCCGAACACTTTCTTCAACAAGTCGGTGGTGCGTGCGCCCGGATTGTGGCGGATCGACTGTTCCTGGTCGCCGATCTCGGTGAACAGTCCGTCCAGCGTCTTCGACGTCACATAGTTGTCCAGATCCAGCGGACTGCCGCCGTTGCCCGCTTTGTGGCCGCCGCCGAGCGAACCCAGCGAACCAAGCGCGCTACCCAGCACACCACCACCGCTGCCGGAGGTGAACGCCTTGTACTTCTGGGTGACGCCGACACTGTCGGTGGCGTTGACCACGATCGGGTGGATGCGCGCGGTCAACGCATCGCCGGCGACGCGGCGGAAGAAATCGGTGGCCGCGTGATCACCGCCGGCGAGGATGCCGCGTGCATCATCCAGCGTCATTTTGCGGATCGCGTCGCCGAAGATCTGCGCCACCTGCGGCACCGCCTTTTCCGCCGCGCGATTCATGCTCAGCTCGAATGCGTCGACCTTGGCACCCTGTCCCAGCTGCTTCGCCAGCTTGCCGGCCTGTTCGAGTTTTCCGGGCAGCGGGATGCGCACCTTGCTGTTGTTCCAGAAACCGCCATCACGACCAAGACTGTTGATCGCGTTGGTGGTGCCTTTGGCCAGCGCCTCTTTGAGGCCGGAAGCGATATCGCTGTTCGGCAGGTTGCTGCCGAGCGAGGAATTCGAACTAAGTGTCGATGACTTGACCTTGTTCAGCAGGTCCTTGAACTGATCAGAGCCAGCGGCAATCACCGGCAGTGTGACAACAACGAGAGCAAGGCCCAGCAGGCCATGGCGAACCGGAATACGCATGACAGACTCCATGCAAGCAGTGGAGCAGTCAGTGTACCCCGGCCGCAAACCGCCAAGGCTGCCGTAGGCGCTATTCGACCAATGGCTAATGCCGGCAGGCGCGTTTTGGCATTGACCCCCGCCGCGGACGGGACGACTCTTGCGACATTGCCAAGGGGAGCCACTCATGCAAGCTGTCATGCCCAAGCCGAGTCCTGCCGCCAAGATTCTGTGGAGCGCCATCGCCATCGTCGGCGCGTTCTGTCTGGGCGTGGTCGCGCTGCGCCGCGGCGAGCCGATCAACGCGATCTGGCTGGTCGCTGCCTCGATCGCGATCTTCGTGATCGGTTACCGCTTCTACGGCAAGTTCATCGAGCATTCCGTGCTGAAACTGGACCCGACGCGCGCGCCGCCCTCGGTGCTGCGCAACGATGGCCTCGACTACGTACCTACCGACAAATGGGTGGTGTTTGGCCACCACTTCGCCGCGATTGCCGGTGCCGGTCCGCTGGTCGGGCCGGTGCTGGCTGCGCAGATGGGCTACCTGCCGGGCACGCTGTGGATTCTGTTCGGCGTGGTGTTCGCGGGCGCGGTGCAGGACTTCATGATTCTCGGGCTTTCGCTGCGCCGCGACGGCCGCTCGCTCGGCCACATGCTGCGCGAGGAACTGGGGCCGGTCGCCGGCGTGGTTGCGATGTTCGGCGTGCTGGTGCTGATGATGATCGTGCTGGCGGTGCTGGCGCTTGTGGTGGTCAAGGCACTCACGCACAGCCCGTGGGGCACCTTCACCGTG
>DASZCB010000712.1:0-2615 GCA_035943575.1 Rhodanobacter sp.
AACCCGGACAGCAGTCGGTGACCACCAGATCGTTGTCCACTGTCTTCGGCACGCCGATGCAGCGAATGTCGTAACCCATCGCCTTGCCGAGCTGGGAAATTTTCAGCGCGGTATCGGCCGAGTCGTTGCCGCCGTTGTAGAGGAACCAGCGGATGTCATGCGCGCGGAATACGTCGATCAGCCGTGCGTACTCGGCGCGGCTGTCGTCCAGCGATTTCAGCTTGTAGCGACATGAACCGAATGCACCGCCTGGGGTATGGCGCAACGCAGTGATTGCCGCGGCCGATTCCTTTGACGTGTCGATCAGCTCCTCGCGCAGCGCGCCGAGGATGCCGTTGCGCGCGGCATATACCTGCACGCCTTTGGCGCGGGCCGCCTCGATCACACCGGCGGCGGTGGCATTGATCACCGCGGTGACGCCGCCGGACTGGGCGTACAGCAGGTTGCCGGTGATGACAGGCGAACGACGGCTCGGGCTCATGGTGATCCTCAATCAGGCGGGTGGCAGGATGGTCATAGCCAGCGGCAAATCTTTTTGACAACAGGCACTTGGCGGCAGGTAACGAAGTGAGCTGTTTGACGGCACCGGATACAGCCGCTAATTTGACAGCCAATTCTGGGAATCTGACGGGCTGCTGCAGTGTGCGGCAGCCCGTCAAACTTGTGGAGCATTATGCGACTCGTCCTACTTGGTGCGCCCGGCTCGGGCAAAGGTACGCAGGCTGCGCGGCTGAAGACGGAATTCGGTGTGCCGCATATCTCGACCGGCGACATGCTGCGCGCCGCCGTTGCCGCCGGTACTCCGATGGGACTCAAGGCCAAGGCAGTGATGGACGCCGGCCAGCTGGTTTCCGACGACATCCTGCTCGGCATGCTGGAAGACCGGCTGACCCAGGACGACGCGAAGGCCGGTTTCATCCTCGACGGTTACCCACGCAACCTGGCCCAGGCCAATGCGCTTGATCAGTTGCTGGCGAAAATCGACCAGCCGCTGGATGCGGTAGTGAAGCTCAAGGTGCCTAGCGAAGTCATCATCGGCCGCTGCGAGATCCGCTTCAAAGCTGAAGGTCGCGCTGACGACAACCCCGACACCGTGCGCAAGCGCCTGGCCATCTACGCCGAGCAGACTGCACCGGTGGCGGATTTCTACGCCCGGCGCGGCAAGCTGCAGACTGTCGATGGCGTCGGCGAGCTGAGCGAAGTCACTGCACGCGTCAAGCAGGCGCTGCAGAACGAATCGGCGGCAGCGAACGGCTGAGCGCATCCGCTCACGTCGAGCGGGTATTCAAGGAATCCGTCCCACCATGCGTCTGCATATCCTCGGCATCTGCGGCACCTTCATGGGCGGTGTCGCCGCGTTGGCGCGCGAGCTGGGCCACGAGGTCGAAGGCTCTGACGCCAACGTCTATCCACCGATGAGCACCCAGCTCGAAGCGCTCGGCATCAGCTTGATGAGCGGCTACTCGGCCGAACACCTGCAGCCGGCACCGGATCTGGTCGTGGTCGGCAACGCGATGACCCGTGGCAACCCCGCCGTCGAGTACATGCTCGACCAGCACCTGCGCTATATCTCCGGCCCGCAATGGCTGGGTGAGACGCTGCTGGCCGATCGCGACGTACTGGCAGTCGCTGGCACCCATGGCAAGACCACCACCACCAGCCTGCTGGCGCATCTGCTGGAAAGCACGGGTTTTGCACCGGGCTTTCTGGTTGGCGGCGTGCCAGGCAATTTCGGTGTGTCGGCGCGGTTGGGGCAGGGCAAGCCGTTCGTGATCGAGGCGGACGAGTACGACACCGCGTTCTTCGACAAGCGCAGCAAGTTCGTGCATTACCGCCCGCACATCGCGATCCTCAACAATCTCGAATACGACCATGCGGACATCTTCCCCGATGTCGCCGCGATCCAGCGCCAGTTCCATCACCTGGTGCGCACGGTGCCAAGCAACGGCCGTCTGATCGTCAACGCGCACGACGGGCGGCTTGCCGACGTGCTGGCGATGGGTTGCTGGACGCCGGTGGAAACGTTCGGCATCGGCCGCGGCGACTGGCAGGCCACGCTGATCGAAGCGGATGGCTCAGCATTCAGCGTGCATCACGACGGCGAGCTGATCGGCGACGTGCGCTGGTCGCTGCTCGGCAATCACGGCGTGATGAATGCGTTGGCTGCGCTGGCCGCCGCGGCTGCGGCAGGTGCCGATCCGCACGCGCTATTGCCCGCGTTCGCCACGTTCGAGAGCGTCAAGCGCCGGATGGAACTGGTCGGCGAAGTGAACGGCGTGCGCGTCTACGACGACTTCGCCCATCACCCCACCGCGATCGCCACCACCTTGGCCGGGCTGCGCGCGAAGGTTGGCCATGCACGCATCCTGGTGGCGCTGGAGCCGCGCTCCAACTCGATGCGCCAGGGCGCCCACGCGGATGCACTGGCACCGTCACTGGTCGACGCCGATGCGGTGGTGTTCCTGCATCGGCCGGAACTGCCGTGGGATGCCGGCCATGTCACCGCGGCACTCGGTGGCCGCGGCACCACGGTGCCGACGGTGGATGCGCTGATCGCCGTCTTGCGTGCGCAGACACGGCCGGGCGACCAGGTGATCTTCATGTCCAACGGTGGT
>DASZCB010000713.1:0-4769 GCA_035943575.1 Rhodanobacter sp.
ATCGTGATATCGAGTCCGGCGCGCTGCACGGCGACCTGCCCGGCGGCGATCTTGCGCTGGTCGTGGTCGAGTCCGAGGTATGGCTGTTGGTGACCTTGCGCGTGCAGGTATTGCCCGAGCAGACCGATGCCACAGCCGATATCGAGCAAAGGCAGCGAACTGCCGGCAATCAGCGCCGCCGTAGCCGCATAGACCGGGTCGCTGGCCAGTTTGCATCTGACGTAACTGCGCTGCAGATGATTGTCATACAGGCTGGTGATGCGGTGACGGGTACGACGATCCATCCGTGTCCCGGGTTTTCGGCGGTTGCTGCAGCCTAGGCCATCGAGTGTGGGCGTGTCATGCGTCGCTGTCGCGCTTTTGGCCATCCAGGGCCTACGATAACGACCACCTGCCGATCCAAGGAAAGACTGATGTCGCTGCTTGCGCCCCTGCGTGAACTCGATTCCACCCAGCGGCATACGGTGCTGGCAAGTTTTCTCGGCTGGACGCTGGATGCTTTCGACTACTTTCTGCTGACCTTCGTCATCGTCACGGTGGCGAAGGAGTTCGAGGTGGGCACGGCACAGATCACCTACGCGCTGTTCCTGACTCTCGCCGCACGGCCGCTGGGTGCGCTGCTGTTCGGGCGGCTGGCCGATCGCTTCGGGCGGCGGCCGATCCTGATGCTCGACGTGATCCTGTTTTCGGTGTTCGAGCTGGCCACCGCGTTTTCGACCTCGCTCACGATATTGCTGGTGCTGCGCTTCCTGTTCGGCGTGGCGATGGGCGGCGAATGGGGCATCGGCGCGTCGCTGGCGATGGAGTCGATACCGGCAAAGGCGCGCGGCGCGGTTTCCGGTTTGCTGCAGAGTGGCTATCCGTGCGGCTTCTTCCTCGCCGCGTTGGCGAACTGGCTGCTGGTCGACCACATCGGTTGGCGCGGGCTGTTCGTCGTCGGCGCGATGCCAGCGTTGCTGGTGTTGTACATCCGGCGCAAGGTGCCGGAGTCGGCGATATGGCAAGAGGGGCAGCAGGCATCGAAACGGTCTGGCCTGCTGGATGCCATGCGCGGGCATTGGAAGCTGGCGATCTACCTGATGCTGCTGATGATGGCGTTCAACATGTTCAGCCACGGCTCGCAGGACATGTACCACACCTTCGAAGAGACCAATCTGCACCTCCCCACGGGTTCGACGACGGCCTTCGTGCTGGTGGCGCTGCTGAATCTCGGCGCGCTGGTCGGCGGCCTGTATTTCGGCGCGCTGTCGGAGCGGATCGGCAGGCGCAAGGCGATGATGGTCGCTGCGCTGCTGGCGATCCCGGTGATTCCGCTGTGGATGTATGGCGGCTCGCTGATCCTGCTGGGGCTGGGCGCGTTCCTGATTCAGGTGATGGTGCAGGGCGCCTGGGGCGTCGTGCCGACTCATCTGAACGAGCTGTCGCCGACAGCGGTACGCGGCACCTTGCCGGGGTTTGCGTATCAGATGGGCAACCTGCTGGCGGCGGTCACCGCCACTGCACAGAACTGGCTGGCCCAGCGGCATGGCGGCGATTTCGCGTTCGCGATGTCGCTGTGGATGGTGCTGGTGGCCCTGCTGTTGGCCTTGCTGGTATGGCTGGGGCCGGAGGCGCGTGGGGTGGGCTTCGGCCGCACCGAATCTTAGGTTTGTCGGCTGCTGCTAGAATCCGCCGTTTGATCCCATCGACGAGACAGGCAATGAAGGCTGGCAAGGACAAGGTCATCGCGATCCATTACACACTGACGGTGGATGGCGAAAAGGTTGAGAGCTCGCACGACCACGACGAGCAGCTGTGGATCCTGCTCGGCCACGGCCAGCTGATCCCGGGGCTGGAAACAGCGCTCGAAGGCCACGAGGCCGGCGACACGTTGTCGGTGGACGTGGCCGCGACCGACGGTTACGGCGAGCGCCAGGAAGGCCAGATTCAGCGTATGTCGAAGAAATATTTCCCGCAGGCCAACCGGCTCAAGCCCGGCATGGTCACCGTGCTGAAGTTGAAGGATGGCGGCCAGCGCGCGGTGACCGTGCACAAGGTTGGCATGAGCGCGATCGATGTGGACCTGAACCATCCGATGGCCGGCAAGAGCCTGCATTTCGACGTGGCCATCGGCGAAGTGCGCGATGCCACCGAGGAAGAAATCCAGCACGGCCACGCGCATGCGCCGGGCGCCGAAGCGCACTGAAAGCCCGCTTCATGAAGTAAAACCACAACGGCGCCCACGGCGCCGTTGTTCGTTTGTGCCTTCTCCCTCTGGCGGCCCCCGGGAGTCCCCTTGTGGGTGAGAAGGTTGGGATGAGGGACTTCACGCCACCTCGAAGCCACTAGTTAACTTCACGTCCAATCCGAAGCCAACTTCCGCCTCAATCCAGCACCCGCTTGCCGTAGGCAAAATGCTCGCCCCAGTACGGCCCGTCGATATCGTCCAGCCGCACCGTGCCGCCGCTGTTCGGTGCATGCACGAAGCGGCCCTTGCCCACGTACACGCCGACATGGCTGATCGCGCCGTCGATGTCGAAGAACACCAGATCACCACTGGCCAGTTGGTTCATCTGGCGCACCTTGCGACTGTCCATCGCAGCCATGTCATGCGAGGTACGTGGCAGCGTGATGCGGACGGCGGTGCGATAGATGTAATCGACCAGGCCGCTGCAGTCGAAACCGCCCGCTGGCGTATTGCCGCCCCAACGATACGGGGTGCCGACCAGCCCGATTGCGCGAAACAGGATGTCATTCGCTTCACCGGCGCTGGCGGCCGAGGGCGCGCGTGGCGGTAAATCCGCCAAGCTGGAGTGCGAGGTCTTGAAGGTGGGCTGGCGCCGCTGCGGGCTGCTGGCGCAAGCGGCCAACAACAGAATCAGCGCACCCAACATCAGCAGTCTTGCGCTACGCGCTGGCGCTGGCCTGGAGGTGAATCGGAATGCTGGGTCCAGGTGCATGCGATAACCTCGGCTTGAGTCAAGCTGAGGTTATCAAATCAATAACTTGGATGGAAGTTCTCAGGATTTAGACGAAATGGGTGACGGTGGCGAGGGTAGCGGCGCGGGCGGGGCCGGCGGCAGCGGATCCAGACTAAACTTCACCGGGACTCGCGCATAGCCCTCCACCGCCTTGCCGTTCTTCATCATGGGATTGAAGTGCCATTGCATGGCGGTATCGCTGGCGGCCTTGATCAGGCTCGGAGCGGCCTGTGTCGAGGGTTCCGCCTTGACGGAGCGAGGCTTGCCGTCGGTACCCACCAGCACATCGAGGATGACCATACCCTGCTGTTTGTTCTGGATGGCGTCTGCCGGGTAATGCGGGTAGATCTGCGAGTTGTAATTCAGATCTGCCGATGCCGGCTGGTCGGGCGTGGCATGCACGACGGTCCGCGTTGCAAATGCACCGCCAACCATCAAGACAGCCAGACCGATGAAGCCGCTGCGGCGACGCAAGGTGCCGGGACGAGGACGCTGGATCATGTTCAGTCGCTCCTTCAGTTGTGGCTCGGTGAGCCAGGGGATCAGCGCCGGTGCGGTATCCATGCCGGTGCTGTGCAGTAAGGCGTGCGCGTATTTCGTTTCGTCGTGCGGCAGTTGACGCAGGACGCGTTCGTCGCAGGCCAGCTCCTGATCCAGCCGCAGCCGCGGCAATGCCAGCCAGGCGAGCGGGTGGAACCACAGCAAGGCAGCCACGAGTTCGGCCAGCAGGCTCCACAGCGCGTCGCCGCGGCGCAGATGCATGCGCTCGTGCTGCAGTACCAGGCGTCTTTCGTCGACATCGAAGCGTTCGAGAAAGTCCGCCGGCAGCAACAGCAGGCTGCGCGGCGCCCACAGCACCGCCGGGCCGGCCGGATGCAGCCGCAGGCGGCGTGGATTCATGCCACCCAGCTCAACGTGCAGCAGGCGCAGCATGCCGGTGGGAAGGCGACGGCTTTGCCTCAGCAAGCGGCTGTAATGCACAAGCAGACGCAGCAGACCGACCAGTGCGCCGAGCAACCACAACAGCAGCAGCCAATGCAGTGTCGAAGTGGTCGGCCCGGCCTGCGCGGCCAAGGTCTGCGTGGTGGGCAGTACCAGCAGCGTCGGTGCGATCGACCATGCCGATGGCAGCGTCGGCAGCCACGGTAGCGTCGCCAACAGGAGCGGCAGCGACCACAGCGTGAATGCCGGTCCCGCACCGAACAGGCGTCGCGCCGGCTTGCGCCATGTCAGTACTAGTGCCAGTCCCAGAGTGAGGTAGAGCAGCATGCCGGACATGGTCAGCGCCTCTTCTGCTCGATCGCATCGATCAGCTTGCGCAGCTCGGCGACGTCCTTTGTCGAGAGTTTTTCGTGCTGGCTGAAATGTGCCAGCAGTGGCGCGACCTTGCCGCCGAATACGCGATCGAGCAGGCTGCGGCTTTCCTGCTGTTGCCATTGCTCACGCCGCAGTAGCGGCGAATACAGGTAACGTCGGCCGTCCTTCTGCGCACTTACTGCGCCCTTGCCGAGCAGGCGGTTGAGCAGGGTTCGGATGGTTTTCTCGTGCCAACCGGTAGGCTCCAGCAAGGCGGCGACGATGTCCTCCGAGGCCTGTGGTGCCTGTTGCCACAGCACCTCCATCACCCGGCTTTCGGCATCGCTGATGGCAATCGGCTTGTTCGACATGGACACTCCGTGTTTGGATTACATACGTAGTTCAATTAAGATTACGCATGTAATTAAACGAGTGCAAGTGCCTTGCGAAAGCGAGGTCCACTTTGCCGGTGAGTACGGGGAAGCCTATCGCTTGTCTACCTCGATGACCTGC
>DASZCB010000714.1:0-2737 GCA_035943575.1 Rhodanobacter sp.
AGGGGCCTACCTGTGACGCCCTTCCCGTAGCGCACGCGACGATCAATACTCCGACATCGCAACTGACCGGCACACTGTCAGGACGCGCAGCGTGGCATCGCCTATGGCTTGCATGATGCTGACCCGCTTGCACGGCCACTCAACAAGCCCAGAGTCGTCAGGCAGACATCGCAACACTGCGTACTTGAGGAAGATCTTTAGCGGACAGCAACTCAGGAGATGCCATCGATGAAACGTCTTGCGTGGTTGGTTCTTTCTTCACTTGCACTGGCTGCACCCGCCCTGGCTCAGGCTGCCGACGGCTTCGTCACCGGCAACGTCAATCTGCGCGCCGGACCCGACTCGGAATATCCACTCATCCTCACGGTTCCTGTCGGCACTCCGGTCAACATCCAGGGCTGCACCACCGGCTGGGAATGGTGCGATGTGATCACCATGGGGACGCGTGGATGGGTCGCCGGCACCTTCATCCAGTACCAGTATCAAAACCAACCTGTGGTGGTGCAGGAGTACGGCGCGAACATCGGCATCCCGATCGTCAGCTTCGTGATCGGCGCCTACTGGGGCAATTACTACAGCAACCGTCCGTTCTATCGCCAGCGCAATTACTGGTATCACCGGCCGATCATCAGCCGCCCACCGCCGCGCCCCATCCATCGTCCGCGACCACGACCGCAGCCAGGTAACGGAAACAGACCGCCACCGCCGCGCCCCGGTATCGGCAATCCCGGCAATGGCAATCGGCCATCGCCGGGGCAAGGCAATCGCCCTTCACCAGGCCAAGGCAATCGGCCACCGCCGAGTCAGGGCAATCGTCCTGCACCAAGCCAGGGGAGTCGGCCGCCGCCGGGCCAGGGTAATCGCCCTGATCAAGGTCAGCGCCCCAAGCCCAAGCCGCAAACCCGGCCAGCACCAGCCGACAAGAGCAACAGCGGCAACTGACGGATTCCCCGAGGTTGCCGTAGTGAAGCGCCGCGGACAAATCGCGGCGCTTCACTGTTACAGATCCCGTCATGGCTGGGTCAAGCCCTGACACGTCTGATCAGCGGTGTCTGGTCCATGGCCACCAACCTCGTCCGCTTTGCGCATAGCGATCGGCCGCACGTTCGAACGGGTTGCGTGCGCTGATTCCGCCGCACAACAGATACAGCGGCAGGAACAGCGGGCCAAGCAGCAGGTACTGATAGACGTGCGCGCGTTCGTGATCGGCCAGCGACACCGGCGGCTCGACGCCACGACCGGCGCGATGTGCGTAGGTGAGGCACGGCGTGTCCAGCCGCTCACCGGTGTGCAAGATCACGTTGCCCAGGGTCAGCGCACCGCCTTGGCCCCATGGCCAACGGCGCACCACCAGCGCCAGCTCGCGCGGCTGCCAGCGCATGCGTGCGCCGAACGCGAGGCCGATCACACCCAGCAGCAAACCGAGCAGGCTGTTCGGCGATGTCCACAACATGCCGAGCACGAGCGTGCCGCGCCATAGCCTGCGCGGGCGAGACTCGTTGGGACGATGCGGTTTGCTCACGGATGCGGTTACCTGCAGTCGACTTGGGTTTGTCGGTGGCCGTCGCCATCTTTGCGGCCATGGCGCCATGCGCCCACCCATTGTCGGAGTCTGCCATGAGTACGCCATTGGCCATCCCCTGCCCGCACTGCGGCGCGCTCAACCGCGTGCCGGCCGAACGTGTCGGCGAAAAGCCGAACTGCGGCCGCTGCAAGCAGACGCTGTTCGACGGCCATCCGATGGAACTGACCACCGCGAACTTCGACGCGATTGCCGGTCGCGGCGACCTGCCGGTGCTGGTGGATTTCTGGGCGCCATGGTGCGGGCCGTGTGTCGGCTTTGCGCCAGTGTTCGTGCAGGCCGCCGGCAAGTTCGAGCCGCGCCTGCGGCTGGCCAAGCTGGACACCGAGGCGCAGCCGCAACTGGCCCAGCGCTTCAACATCCGCAGCATCCCCACCCTGATCATGTTCAAACAGGGGCGCGAGATCGCACGGCAATCCGGTGCGCTGAACGCAGCGCAGCTACAGCACTTCGTCGAGGGCGCGCTGGCGCAAGCCTGAACCGGCTCGGCTGGATGGGCCAGCGCCACCCATGCCTTTACGCACACTCCCGCCGCCGCGCAGCCGGTTAGGCTTGGCGCTTTCGTCCGCGAGGAAGCGATCCGTGCGCAAGTCCCTGCAACCTGCCCTGCTGGCGGCCTTCCTGCTGGCCGGGTTCAACACCACATCGACCTTCGCAGCAGACACCCACAAGCCGGCGGCCGCGCCGGATGCGGCCAGCGGCAACGGTTTCCATCTGCCGCCGCTTCCGGCTGACGCGCAGGCGACTCAATCCACCACGGTGGATGGCAAGACGCTCAAGTACACCGTCACCGTCGGCTCGCTGCCGGTACGCGACGAGAAGGGCGAGATAACCGGTGAAGTGGTGTTCACCGCTTACACCATGGCCGGCAAGGATCGCCCAGTGACGTTCGCGATCAACGGCGGCCCCGGTGCTTCGTCGGTGTATCTGAACCTCGGCGCGATTGGGCCGAAGAAGGTGAATTTCGGCGTCGAGGGCGACACGCCATCGGCACCGGCAACGCTGCACGACAACCCCGGCACCTGGCTAGGCTTCACCGACCTGGTATTCGTCGATCCGGTCGGCACCGGGTACAGCCGTGCGCTGGTGGACGATAAGGAAGCGACCAAACAGTTCTACAGCACCGACACCGACATCAAGTATCTGTCGCGCATC
>DASZCB010000715.1:0-2185 GCA_035943575.1 Rhodanobacter sp.
CGAGCGGATCGAACGCCTGCTGCTGATCGAAGGCCTCGGCCCGCTCGGCGACGATGGCTCACATACGCTGCAGCGCTTCCGCGATGCGCTGACGCCGCGTGGCGACAACCGCAAACCGTTGCGGGTGTTTCGCGATATCGAGCAGGCGGTCGACGCACGCAGCATGGTCAGCGGCCTGCCGACCGAGCTGGCACGACCGATCGTCGAGCGCGGCCTGATCGAAACCGAGGGTGGCTGGCGCTGGCGCAGCGACCCCCGACTGACCCGACCTAGCCCAGTGCGACTGGCCGAGTCGCAGATCCATGCGCTGCTGCGCGGAATTGAGGCGCCCACGGCCTTGCTGCTGGCGCAGCCGGCTACTTCGTACTTGCCCAGTGCACCGATGCAGGCGCGCGCCGCCTGCGTGGCGGACATCGCGACCACCTGCATGGCCGGCGGCCATCATCTTCAGCTCGAACACCCGCAGGCGGTGGCCGCATGGGCATTGGCCACACGACCCAACTGATAGAAAAACGACGGTACGTCCGCGTCAGACGCTGTACTTCCCGCGCATACAACGGGCTGTGGATGCCGAAATATGGCAGCGTCCGACTCTGGCCGGACGCTGCCGCTCCAGCTTATTTCCCGCCCACCACCAGTACCTCGAAGCCTTCGACCGGCACGCCCTTGCCAGCCTTTTGCGCACCGGCAAGAAAGACCTCGTGTGTGTTCGGATCAAGCGCCAGGGTGCGGGCGCTCTTCAGCGTCGGCACGGTTGCCGCCACCCTGTAGTGCTCCTTGCCGTGCTGAACGTATTGCTGCACCACGCTCAGCGTGCCTTCGCCGTTCGAGCTCAGCACCAGCTTGCGCTCTGCATCCCACGCCACCGCATCGGGCCGTTTGCCGATCGCGATTTCGGCAACATGATGCCCGTTGGTGGCATCGGTCACGATCATCATGCCGTTGGCGCAGACCGAGAACAGCCGCTGCATGCTGGCGTCGAACGCCAACCCGGTCGGACCTTCGCACGGCGCCAGCGGCCATACTTCCAGCAGCTTGTTGGTCTTCAGGTCGATGTGCGCGAGCTGGGCGCTGTCTTCCAGATTCACCCACAGATTGCCCTTGCCGTCGCTCACTGCAAACTCGGGATTGCTCGGCAGCGCGATCGTGGCCAGTTCCTTGCCAGCGACCGGATCGATCACGCTGATGTTGTTGCTGTGACCGTTCATCGCTAGCACGTGGCCGCTGGCCGCCTCGACGATGATCGCATCCGGATCCTTGCCGCTGACTGCGATATGGCCGACCACCTTGAAACTATCGGTGTCGATCACGCTGATGTTGTCGCCCTTGCCGTTGCTGACATAGCCGCGATGCTGCGCCGGCATCAGCGCCACGCCGTGAGCATGTTCCATCCCGGGAATCTCGGCGAGCAACTTGCCGCTGGTCGTGTCCACCACCATCACCCGGTCGTCGCGGGCGATGAAGAGGTGATGTGCGGCCGGATCCAGCGAGAGGTAATCCCAGCCGCCCAAGCCACCCAGCGCATGCTGCGTGGTGACCGCATAGGTCGGTATTGCCGGCGGCGCCAGTGGCATCGGGGGAAGCGCGCGTGGAGATACGGCTGCCTGGGCAGCGGCCATCGCCGGTGCGGTAAGAGCGAGGAGCAAAGCAAATGCCAGAGTTTTCATCAATGAGTCCTGCAACGGAGGTGGGTCAGAGCTTGACGCGGAAACCTAAGGAATAGCTTTGGTCGTAGAACTCGCGTTGGATCGGCCAGGCATTCGACGGCCCCTCAGTGAACTTCAGCGGCGTACTGGTGAGATTCTTGGCGCTGAAGAACAGCGACATGCGACTGTTTAACTCATAACTGGCACCCAGATCCAGCGAGAAACGCGGCTGCGACCAGACATCGGTCGACGGGTCGGCACCCACGCCGAAGATGTTCTTGCTCACGTAGTAGGCGCCCAGGTTCACGTTGAGGCCACCCAGATCGTAGAACAGCGTGAGGTTGGCGGTGTGCTGCGAGGTGGAGGGCAGCAGCTCCTTGTCACCGGGACGCAGCTCGGCGCTGGAATCGACGTAGGTGTAGTTCGCACCCGCGCCGAAGCCGCCGAGCCAGCCCGGCAACATGCTGAACTTCTGCTGGTAGTTCAGTTCCACACCGCGTGCGTAGGCGTTCTTGATGTTGCCGTAGGTAAACACCTTC
>DASZCB010000716.1:0-3728 GCA_035943575.1 Rhodanobacter sp.
GGATGGCCAGGACGGCGAACTGTCCAACATCCGCAAGCACCAGATCCGCTTCCGCGGCGCCTACCAGATCACGCCGGAATGGCTGGTCTCTGGCACGCTGCTGGCGCAGTCCGGTACTCCGAAGGAGTGCCTGGGCTACTACGGTCCGACCGGTACCGGCGACCCGACCGGCTACAACAACGGCGGCACCGGCAACTACCACTGGTGCCACGGTGTGCGCATCCCGCCGGGTTCCATCGGCCATACGTCGTGGACCGAGCAGGTCAACCTCGGTGTGCACTACATGCCGGCCTTCGCTGATCACAAGCTGGGCATCAATCTGGACATCATCAACGCGCTGGACCAGCAGAAGGCTGTGCAGACCGACCCGGTCGGCGAGGCGGCCTTCAGTGGCACCACCGTCTCCGTCAACAACAGCTACGGCGATGGGATCTTCTGGCAACCGCCACGCACGGTGCGTCTGTCGGTGACCTACGATTACTGATAGCTGACATCGGCTGAAACTGGCCAAACCAAGCCACCGACCTTCGGATCGGTGGCTTTTTTTTGGAATATGGGAACCGAGTGAGGCGGCTGGCTAGCATCCTGCACATCACAGGCGGCGACGAACGAATAGCGATGGCAACCAGGCATGCCCCTTCCATGCCAGTCATTCCTTATGCGGTGGCGGATCCCTCAGCAATGGCCAACCGTAAGGGTTCCAGCTGCTTTGCATAATGCTGCCACTGGTCAATGCCACGCGTATGAATGGACTGGCGGACCTGGGCGCTGCTAGGCGTGGCCACCGGCGCGGAGTTGCGTTCGGGCTGCAGACAACTCGCCTCGAACGTGAGTCCGCAGTGCTGAAGCACCTGGCGCAGCATGATTTCTGGTTCGCGCACCAGCGATGCATAGGAAACTTCGAGCATGGCGCCGGGCATGCTTGCCCGCCAGTGATTCGTCAGACGCTCATATTGCTGGTAGTAATGGGCAAGGCTCCGCAAGTCATAGCTGTAAGAAGCGATATTGCCGAACATCGCCTTGAAATTGGAAAAGCAAGTGTCCATCGGCTCGCGAACCATATGCAGGATCGGCGCATGCGGCAAGGCCCGGCGGAGAAACGCGACCATCAGTATGTTGGCCGGCAGTTTGTCGATATAAAAGCGACGCCCCTGCGCACGCCATTGGGTCTGTTTCAGATAGCGCGCGCCCACTTCCGCAAAATCGATATCCGGGCTGCGCTGGATGATCTTCAACAATCCTTGCGCTCGCGCCGGGGCAACATCGGCGGCCCAGTGCAATTGGCGCCAGAAATCAATGATCTCGCCGGCGGAAACCACAGCGGTGTGACTCGACAGCATGCGGTCGAGCAGCGTCGTGCCGGAACGCGGCATGCCCACAATGAAAATCGGTGTCGGCCCATCAGGTACTGCCGCAGGCTCTGAACGGATCTTGCCAATCACCGCGGGCATGTCAATGAGCGCATCTGTGACGGCGGCTTCGCCAACTGCATCATACGGATTGATCTCGTGCATGAGCGCGTTGCAGCGAGCCAGCGCCGACCATGCTTCGTCATGCTGCTGCAGATCATCCAGCACCTTGAACCGTGCATATTCGAATTCGGCGCGCACGAACTTGTCGTTTGGATCCTTGCTGTCTTTCGGCAGTTGCCGCAGTTGCTCCTGCACGAAGTCGAGCAGATTTGAATCCGGCTTCTGCTTGCGCAGATTCGCCAGCGTCATCACCGCGTCGCCGAAGTGCGGCCAGCGCTGCAGGCACCGTTCCAGCACCTTGCATGCCTGTTCGATGTCGCCGCTGAACTGCAGCAGCATGGCGTACAAATGGTGATCGCCGGGCTCGTCGATGCCGGCCGCCATGGCCCTGTCCATCAACTTTTTCGCCACCGATACTTCGCCGATGGCGAAGCGCAGATTTGCCTGCGCCACCAGCACCTCGGGCGGCGGGTCAGGAGCCTGCGAAAGAAAATCCAGGCAGTCACGCGCGGCGAGAGTTTCCCCCCGGGCCTGCAGGCGCGATGCCAGCTCCATGAGCAAGGGAGCATCCTTGGGAAGCCGATACATGGCCTGCAGCAGCGGTTGGGTCGAAGTACGCACCTGACCGCGCATGAACATGACGTCGGCTAGTTCGATGCAGGTAACGGTATCGTGCGGTACCAGCTGGATTAGTGATTCCAGCACCGTCTGTGCGGCTTCGAACTGTTCGGCGGCGATGTGCTGCCGCGCCTGCTGGCGAAGGTGGCTTGCTGAGGAACGGACATCCGGCGAATTCATCTGAATAGTATCTTGATCGACAGGTGGAATGAGCTGTTCAAGCTTATATGTATCCAGCCAGTGCGAGAGCAATGGATAGACCCGTCCCAGTCGTTGAAATCGACCTGATGCTAGTTCGCCACGCCTCCAATCCAGCTCCGCTGCACGCGATAATCGTCATCCACCAGAACCAGATCGGCCTGATAACCGGCAGCGATGCGGCCATGGCTGGCGCCGAGGCCGAGGAAATCGGCAGGATACGTGCTGGCCATACGCACCGCCTCGTCCAGCGGTAGGCCGAGCAGCTGCACGGTGTTGCGCACCGCCGCGGCCATGTCCAATGCGGAGCCGGCCAGCACACCTTGCGCCGTCTGGCAGATGCCGTCTTTCACGGTGATCGTCTCGCTGTTGAACACAAAGTCCGGATGGTCCGAACCCACCGGCGGCATCGCGTCGGTGACCAGCAGCATCTTGCCGCGTGCTTTTGCGGCGATCGCCACGCGCAGGCTGGCCGGGTGTACGTGATGGCCGTCGACGATGATGCCGCACCAGCTGTCCACATCGTCCAGCGCCGCGCCGACCACACCCGGCTCGCGGCTGCCGAACGGGGTCATCGCGTTGAACAGATGGGTGAAGCCACGCACGCCAGCGGCAAGCGCGGCATGCGTCGTCGCATAGTCCGCAGCGGTGTGCCCGGCGCAGACGATCACCCCGGCGGCAGTCAGTGTGCGGATACTTTTGACCGGCACCCGTTCGGGCGCCAACGTGAGCAGACGTACGCCATGATGCCGCGCGCACAGCAGCGCCAGTTCCTCGCTATCGGGTACGTGGAAAAATTCCGGATCGTGCACGCCCTTGCGCTCCGGTGCCAGATACGGCCCCTCCAGATGGATGCCGAGTACGCCCGGCACCTTCTCGGCCAGCGCCTGTTCCACCGCGGCGAGTGCGGCATGCATGACGTCCACGCTGTCGCTGATCAGTGTCGGCAGGAAACCGGTGGTGCCGTAGCGGCGATGTGCCGCGCCGATACGGCGGATCGTTGCTACCGTGGGCGCATCGTTGAACAGCACGCCGCCACCGCCATTTACCTGCACATCGATGAAGCCCGGCAGCAGCATCGCGCCCTGCAGATCGTGCGGCTGTGCGTCGCGCACGCGCGGATCGGACGGCAACAGCAGGTCGACGATGCGCTCGCCGTCCAGCAGCACGGCGAGGTCATTGCGCCAGCCGTGCGGGGTGAGTATGCGGGCGTTGGTGAGGGCAGTCGTCATGACAACTCCTGGTGGGTATCGATGTCGAACCGCTGCACTCGTTCACCCTGGGCGCAGGCCGCAAGACCGAAGTAGAAGAGCCATCGAATATGCACTTCGACTTCCTCGCTCTTCAGAACCACGGCCATGCATGGCTGTTCCCTGCGTGCGCAAGCTTTCGCGAGCTGCGCTCAATGCGAACGGTATTTCGGCTCGATCTAACCGTCTC
>DASZCB010000717.1:0-2451 GCA_035943575.1 Rhodanobacter sp.
CAACGCGTCGTAGATCTGCACCTCGGGTGTCCAGTCAGTGCGCCCGCTGCGGCGACGTTCGACGTGCGCGGACTGCAGTGCCGCTTCAAGCTGATAACGGCCGATGTGGCCCAGCACGCTCGCTCGCAACAGCAGCGCTTCGGCCTCGTCGATCATCGCCGCATCCCACAACGCAACATCCTGCTCGGCCAGAGGCACATAGTCGCCGTCCGCAGTGCGGCGCGCGCGGCGTCGTGCCTCCGCGTGCAGCATGCAGGCCAGCAGGCCCAGCGCTTCCGGTTCCTGCGGCAGCAGTCCGGCTACGAGGCCGGCAAGAAACAGCGCTTCCGCAGTGAGATCGCGTCGGATCACATCGGTGCCACCGGGATCGCTCCAGCCCTCCGCAAAGGCGGCATAAATCGCATCCAGCACGCCGTCCAGCCGTCCGGCCAGTTCGTCGCGTGCAGGGATGGCAAACCGGATACCGGCCTGGCGGATCTTCTGTTTCGCCCGCCCGAGGCGTTTGCCCATGGCGCCCGGTGACGCGAGAAACGCCGAGGCGATGGTCTTCGCATCCAGCCCAAGCACGGCCTGCAACATCAACGGCGCGCGGATGCCGGCATCGATGGCCGGATGCGCACAGGCGAACAGTAGCGCCAGGCGCTGATCCGGAATGGCCGCGTCATCCATCACCGTCGATGTCGCCGCGTCGAGCTCCGCCAGGATCTGCAACTGCACGGCCGCGGCTTCACCACTGCGGCGACGCCGGAGGCCATCGATCCCTTTGCGTCGGGCCACGGTCAATAACCACGCTTCCGGATTCGCAGGACAGCCGTTGAGCGGCCAGTCCGCCAGCGCCGTGGCAAACGCTTCCGACAACGCATCCTCGGCCGCCGCCACGTCACGCATGGCGGCGGCCAGAAAGGCGACCAGCTTGCCGTAGCTGCGCCGCGCGACGGCATCCGCAGTACTGCGCGCTTGCGTCGAGCTATCCAACCTTACGTGTACCAGACCGGCCGCACTTCGATCGTGCCATGGCTCGCACCGGGGCAGCGTGCCGTCCAGGCAAGCGCCGCATCCAGGTCAGGCACATCGATCAGGTAGTAGCCGGCCAACTGTTCCTTGGAGTCCACGTAGGGACCATCCAGCACATGCGATTTGCCGTCCGCCACATGCACGGTGGTTGCGGTCGTGCTGTTTTGCAGGCGATTCGAGCCGACCAGTACACCCGCCGTCTTCAGTGCCTGCGTATACGCCCCATAGGCCGCGACGCCCTGCTCCTGTTCCGCTGGCGTCATCTGCGACCAACCGCTCTCGTTCGAATACAGCATCAATAGGTATTGCATCGGGATTCTCCACAATGAGTGATCGGCGGGCAGTGTGCGCCGCCACTCCTATGACGCGCGAGGTGCGGCGATTTGGACAGGGCCGATCTTATCGGGGATCGACCCGGGTAAACCGAGCGATCTTTTTGTTTCCTGCAAAGTGACGACGCTCTGCCAAGACGTTGCGAAAGTTGCCGACAATCGTGACGCGAGGGTCAGGCCATGCGCGACATGCATCGCTCGTAAGCCACGCGTACGACGATCAGTGCGCGCAACGTGGCGGCCTCATTCCAGAGGCTGGCCTGATGCCGGAAATTGTCCCCACCCCTTTTCTTTCGCCCTCGATCGGGTTGGCGTGGGCGCTGCGCATACGCAGGATTGGGCTGAAGGTGCCGAACTCGATCCATCGCCGCCAGCCCGACTGGGTCACCCTACTCCGTCTGCTCCTCGCCCCCGGTCGTGACCAGCCGCAGGAAGGTTTCATGCTGGTAGCGGCTCATGCGCAGTTTCTGGCCGGTATCCATGGTGATGACGTGGTGGCCGTTGAACCATGGGTGGATGGCCTTGACGCGGCGGACGTTGATGATGGCGGAGCGGTGCACTCGCGCAAACTGCTTCGGATCGAGGCGTTCGGCCAGCGCGGTCATGGTTTCGCGCAACTCATGGACGCAGTCGGCCAGATGGATCTGCACCGTGTTGCGGCTGGCCTTGATCCACACAATGTCTTGAACATCGACGAAGGTAATGTGTTCGTCGATACGCACGGGGATGCGCTCGAGGTGATTGTCGCGCCGACGCAGCGCGTCCAGTGCCTGCATGATCCGCGCAGAGGCGGGCCCGCCCACGCCTTCACCGGCCGCTAGCCGCGTCTTCACGCGCAGCAGCGATTCGGCGAAGCGTTCGCGACCGAAGGGCTTCACCAGGTAGTCCACCGCGTTGGCCTCGAACGCCCGCACCGCGTACTGCTCGAACGCGGTGACAAACACCGTCGCCGGCATGCGCGCCGCGCCGATGCTCGCTACCACCTCTATGCCGTTGATCGCGGGCATTTGGATATCGAGAAACACCAGGTCAGGCGACTGGCTGCGGATTGCCTTGACCGCCGACATGCCGTCGCCGCATTCGCCCAGCAGCTCGATATCCGGAT
>DASZCB010000718.1:0-1508 GCA_035943575.1 Rhodanobacter sp.
CGGGATGGTCGGGAAGACCGTCCTTGTCACCAGACCGTCGCGTTCCAGGCCCCGCAAAGTCAACGTCAGCATGCGCTGGGAGATGCCGCCGATCTCGCGCTTAAGCTCATTGAACCGCATCGGCCGTCGGCCCAGGCGGGATACGATCAGGACCGACCACTTGTCGCCAATCCGGCCCAGAACGCCGCTGACGGCCTTGCAGCTCTCGGTTTCATGGATGTGCCCTTGTGCCATTTGAGTACCTTCTTGCGCCGAACTTCTGTGGTCACCAATGTAGTCTCAGGCACTAATCTAGTGCCGGTTACGACCCGTTACCACCCCTGAGGATTGCCATGGCCCTGAAACTTCACACCGTGATCACCAGCACCCGCCCGAACCGCCACGGCCCGGCGATCGCGAAGTGGTTTCACGAGCACGCCACGGCGCATGGCAATTTCCAAACCGAACTGGTCGATCTCGCGGACTTTCATCTGCCGCTGTTCGACGAGCCGCAGCATCCGATGCGCCTGAACTACGCGCATGAGCACACGAAGAAGTGGGCCGCGAGCGTCAACGCCGCCGACGCCGTCGTCTTCGTGATGCCCGAGTACAATCACTCGCCGCCGCCGTCCTTCGTGAACGCGTTCGATTTCCTGTCGTGGGAGTGGCAGTACAAGCCGGCGGCCTTCGTGACGTATGGCGGCGTGTCGGGCGGCCTACGCGCAGCGCAACCGGCGCGTCTTCAGGTGGCCACACTCAAGATGATGCCGATCCCCGAAGGCGTCGCGATCCCGAGCTTCTTCGCGCAGATCAAGGACGGCAAGTTCGAGGGCAACGAGCTCAACCTGCAAGGCGTCGCCGCCACGCTGAACGAACTGCACCGCTGGTCCGAAGCGCTCGCACCGCTGCGCGCCGAGATCAGGAAGAAGATCGCCGGCTAGCTCACGCCGTTAAAGAACCGCGATAGGCGGATCTCGCCGAGCCAGGTCCAGATCGCGTGCGCGTTGAGGAAGTCGTACGAACCGACGACGAACTCGGCGCGGCCGACGAGGTTCTCGACCGGAACATAGCCGACGCCGCCTTCTTCGGGCGACCAGCGGCTGTCTTCGGAGTTGTCGCGGTTGTCACCCATCATGAAGACGTGACCGGCCGGCACGACGAACAGCTGGGTGTTGTCCTTGATGCCCTGCCACTGCCATTTGAAGATCGGATGCTGCACGCCGTTGGGCATCGTCTCGATGAAGCGCGGCGAGTCACGTAGTGTGCCGTCCTCATCTTCGACCTTGCCGACGCCGTCGGCCTTGAGTGCGAGCTGCTTGCCGTTGATCCAGAGATGGCCGTCGATCATCTGCACGCGGTCGCCGGGCAGGCCGATCACGCGCTTGATGTAAGTCTGGCTGGGATCGCGGGGCAGGCGGAAGACCACCACGTCGCCCTGCTTCGGCATCTTCTGCATCAGGCGCTGCTCGGACGAGGGTCCGATACCGAACGGCACCGAGTAGCGGCTGTAGCCATAGGGATACTTGGCG
>DASZCB010000719.1:0-2475 GCA_035943575.1 Rhodanobacter sp.
CATCGCCGACAAGCTGCCGGTGCGTTTTCAGATGCAGCTGCACAAGCTGCTGTGGAACGATGCCGCCGGGCACTGAGCGGCGGTTGAAGCAGATCATGTTTCATGGCGCGTCGGCCTGTGTTGCCGGTGGCGTTCGCGGCCGGTGACCGGTCACTCTGGGTGGATACATCATGTCTCAAAATACGTTGCGCAAAGCCGTCGTGCTGGTTTCCGGCGGGATGGATTCGGCCGTCACCATCGCGCTCGCACGCGAGCAGGGCTATCAGGTGCATGCGTTGAGCGTGGCTTATGGCCAGCGGCACAACTCGGAGCTGGCTGCGTCCGATCGCGTGTCGCGAATGCTCGGTGCGATCGAACACAAGACCGTCGGCATCGACCTGCGCAGCATCGGTGGTTCGGCGCTCACCGCCGATATCGACGTGCCGCTCGATACCGTGGACAGCAGCGACATTCCGGTGACTTATGTGCCGGCGCGCAACACCATCATGCTGTCGATCGCGCTGGGCTGGGCCGAGGTGCTCGGTTCCAGCGACATCTGGTGCGGCGTCAACGCGGTCGACTACTCGGGCTATCCGGATTGCCGGCCGGCCTTCATCGAGGCGTTCGAGACGCTGGCGAATGTCGCAACCAAGGCCGGTGTCGAGGGCGCCGGCATTCGCATCCATGCGCCGCTGATGCGCATGAGCAAGGCCGACATCGCCCGCGAGGGCCAGCGCCTTGGCGTGGATTTCTCGGCTACGGTCAGCTGCTACAAGGCGGACGACGAAGGTCGTGCCTGCGGCCATTGCGACGCATGTCGATTGCGTGCGCAAGGGTTCCACGAAGCGGGTCTGCCTGATCCCACGCGGTATGTCTGAGCGCAAGATTGCTTGTGCCGTTGCCGCCCAGCCCGTAAAATTGTCTGCTTGAGTTTTCAATGATGGGTCGTTAGCTCAGTTGGTAGAGCAGTAGACTTTTAATCTATTGGTCCCGGGTTCGAATCCCGGACGACCCACCAGATGTAAGTGTCAGCAGGGCGCAGGAAATCGCGTTACATCGCCGAAATCGGCTTGCTGGTTAGGTTTGTGTCGCATTGTTGTCTCAGGCTGTCGCAGCTGGACTCACTGCAGCGCACGCCGATAGGTGGTACTTTTGGTGGTACAAGTTGGCGGGATGGCTGGCTTGTGCAGGATGTACCACCAGGAGAGAGAGAATGGGCGAGCTGACGGCTGTGGCCGTGCGCAACGCGAAACCGCGCGAGACGATGTACCGACTTGCCGCCGGCAAAGGGCTGTACCTGCAGGTGATGCCGAACGGCGCGCGCTACTGGCGGCTGAAATATCGCTTCGCCGGCAAGCCGCGAATGATGGGTGTCGGTGTGTTCCCTGATGTGAGCCTGTCTGATGCACGTGACGCACGTGACGCGGCTCGCAAGCTGCTGGCCAGCGGCGTCGACCCAAGCATGCAGCGTCGCATAGAGAAACTGTCGCTTGTGGTAGCTGTGGAGAACAGCCTGGAGGCTGTGTGTCGGGCCTGGTATGCCGAGCGCGAGTCGACATGGGTCGACTCCTATGCGCGCGGTGTGCGCCGCCGGCTGGAAGCAAACATCTACCCGTGGCTGGGCAAGCTGTCGATCGTCGACGTCACGTCGGGCATGCTGATGGCGTGCCTGCAGCGCATCGTCGATCGAGGCGCGGTAGAGACCGCGCACCGCACGCTGAACTACCTGGTCGAGATCTACCGCTGGGCAATCCGGAACAACATTGCCGAGCGCAACGTTGCCGCCGACCTCATGGGCGCGTTGCCGGTATCGATCAGCCAGAACTTTCCCACGCTGACGGATCCGGAGCGCATCGGCGAGCTGCTGCGCGCGATAGATGCCTACAACGGCACGTACATCACGCGCTACGCACTGCAGATCGCCCCGCTGGTGTTCACCCGGCCCAGCGAGCTGCGCAAGGCGCTGTGGACAGAGTTCGATCTGGACGAAGCGGTGTGGGCGGTGCCCGGTGAGCACCTGAAAATGCGCAAGGCGCTCAAAGCCACCGCCGAGCCGCACCTGGTGCCGCTGAGCCGTCAGGCTGTGGCCTTGCTGCGAGAGCTGCATCCGTTCACCGGCCATGGAGACTACGTGTTTCCCGGTGCACGAACACTCAAGCGACCCATGTCCGACGGCACCATCAACGCCGCCTTCGCCCGCCTCGGATTCAAGGGTGAGATTGTTCACCATGGCCTACGCCACATGGCCAGCACCGCGCTCAACGAGCTGGGTTGGGACGAGGACGAGATCGAGCGGCAGCTAAGCCACAAGCAGAAGAAAAACGCGGTGGAAAAGCAGCTCGGCCGCGCCGACAAGAATCGCATCCGCGGGATCTACAACAAGGCCAAATACCTCGATCCACGAAAGAAGATGATGCAGGCGTGGGCCGACTACCTCGACGGGTTGCGCGAGCCCAGGCCTGCAGTGCCGATGCCGGCGGCGAAGCGGTCAGCTCG
>DASZCB010000720.1:0-7593 GCA_035943575.1 Rhodanobacter sp.
GCTCAGGAGGCGCATGAGGCGATCCGCCCGACCTCGGCGATGTACACGCCGAAGTCGGTGGCGGCGTTCCTCAACGACGACCAGCGCAAACTGTACGAGCTGATCTGGAAGCGCACGGTCGCCTGCCAGATGATTCACGCCACGCTGAACACCGTCTCGGTCGAATTTGCGCTGCGCGATGTCGCCGGCGGCGACGCCTCGTTCCGCGCCAGCGGTACCACCGTGATCGATCCGGGTTTCCTCGCCGTGTACGAGGAAGGCCGCGACCAGAAGACCGCCGAGGACGATGACGAAGGCCGTCGCCTGCCACGACTGACGGTGGGCGAGCAGGTGCCACTGCACGAGATCGCCGCCGACCAGCATTTCACCGAGCCACCGCCGCGCTACTCCGAAGCGAGCCTGGTCAAGGCGCTGGAAGAGCACGGTATCGGCCGTCCGTCGACCTACGCCAGCATTATCCAGGTGCTGCAGAACCGCGAGTACGTGTTCCTCGACAGCCGCCGCTTCAAGCCCAGCGATGTCGGCCGTGCGGTGAGCAAATTTCTCACTGCGCATTTCACCCGCTACGTCGACTACGACTTCACCGCGAAGATGGAAGACGAGCTTGACGCGGTGAGCCGTGGCGAGGAAGCGTGGGTGCCGCTGATGGAGCGCTTCTGGGTGCCGTTCAAGCAGCAGGTGGACGAGAAGACCGAGTCGGTCGATCGCAACGAGGCCACCGGCGCACGCGAACTCGGCAGCGATCCGAAAACCGGCAAGCCGGTGTCGGTGCGGCTGGGCCGTTTCGGGCCCTACGCCGCGATCGGCACCAAGGACGACGAGGACAAGCCGACCTTCGCCAGCCTGCGTCCAGGTCAGAGCATGCATACGCTCACGCTGGCCGAGGCGCTGGAGCTGTTCAAGCTGCCGCGCCAGCTCGGTCAGGCTGAGAACGGTGACGAGGTGATGGTCGGTGTCGGCCGCTTCGGCCCGTTCGTGAAGCAGGGCAGCACCTATGCCTCGCTCAAGCCGGAGGACGACCCGTACACGATCGATTTGCCGCGCGCGCTGCAGATCGTGGCCGAAAAACTGGAGATGCTGGCGAACCGGCTGATCCTCGACTTCGGCAACGGCGTGCAGGTGCTGAATGGCCGCTATGGCGCGTACATCACCGATGGCGAAAAGAACGCACGCATCCCGAAGGAGCAGGAGCCGAAGGAGCTGACCGAGAAGCAGTGTCTCGAGCTTCTCGCCGCCGCACCGGTGCGCAAGGGCCGCTTCGGCAAGAAGGGTGCGACCAAGAAGGCGGCTACGAAAAAGGCTGCGCCGGCGAAGAAGGCGGCGGTGAAGAAAGCCGCCCCTAAAAAGAGCGCGACCAAGAAGACGGCCGCGAAAAAAACCGCTGCCAAGAAGACCGCAACGAAAAAGGCCGCGGCAAAGAAAGTGACGGCCAGGAAGGTCGAGGCCTGAGTGCTTCGGCGTTTCACCCTCGCCGGGCTCGATGATGCGGCCGGGTTGCTGCACGGTGGCGGCGTGTTGGCCTATCCGACCGAGGCGGTGTTCGGCCTCGGCTGCGATCCGCATGACCGCGCCGCGTTCGAGCGCGTGTTCGCGCTCAAGCAGCGGCCGCCCACGCAGGGCGTGCTGCTGATCGCGGCGGATTTCGCGCAGGTCGAACGCTATATCGAACTGGCCGCGGTGCCGTGCGAGATCCTGCAGCAGGTGCGGGCGAGTTGGCCCGGCCCGCATACTTGGATTTTCCCGCGCTCGGCCGAAGTGCCGGCGTGGGTCGCCGGGGCGCATGCCGGTATCGCGCTGCGAATCACTGCGCACGCGCCCGCCGCCGCACTGTGCCGCGCGTTTGGTGGCGCGCTGGTATCGACCAGTGCGAACCCGCACGGCCAGCCGCCGGCGCGTACGGCGCAGACCGTCGTGGAGTATTTCGGCGACGCGCTGGACGGCCTGCTGGAGGCTCCGTTGGGCGGCCAGGGCAGCCCCAGCATGATCCGCGATGCATTGTCGGGCGCTATTATTCGCGCCTGAGCGGTCGAAGGAACGCGTCGGAGCGGTGCCGGTGTGCGGCTCCGTGAACCGCTGCAGGACGACGGCTCAGGTCATTCACGTTGGGGTGAATCGGTCGGAGCCATGCTGTTCCTGCAGCGCGACGAATTGACATATCAGGGAGAGTGCGGCTTGGCCATTGTTTACGACACCTACCAGAGCGAAGCGCCGCAGCGTCTGCCGTTGCTGAGCGCCGCCGATCCTTCGCGGGTGCTGGTCCGGCGCCACGGCGAAGCGGTGAGTGCCGCGCAGTTCCTGGCGCAGGTTCACGCGGTGGCCGCCGGCCTGCCCGCCGCCGCCGCGGTGAATCTGTGCGAGGACCGCTATGCGTTCCTGGTCGCGTTCTGCGCGATCGCGTTGCGCGGCCAGACCAACCTGCTGCCGTCTTCGCGCGCGCCGCAGGCGGTCGATGAGGTGATGGCGGCGCATCCGGGTTGCTACGCGCTGGGTGAGCAGGCGCTCGATCCCGCGCCGCCCGGTTACCGGCAATTGCCATCGCTGGATGTCACGCGGCCGCTCGATGGCGATGCGAATTGGCCAATGATTCCGGCCGATCAGGTGGTGGCGATCGGCTACACCTCCGGCTCCACCGGCGTGCCCAGCGCCAACGAAAAAACATGGGGCAGCTTCCATGCCAGTACCACTGGCAACCTGGCGATGCTGCAGGCGGCCATCGGTCGACAGTTCGAGATCGTCGCCACGGTACCGCCGCAACACATGTACGGCATGGAGATGTCGGTCCTGCTGCCGCTGCTCGGCGAGATCGGCGTGCATGCCGGGCGGCCGTTCTTTCCGGCGGACGTAGCCGCAGCGCTGGCCGAGGTGCCGACGCCACGGCTGCTGGTGACCACACCAGTACATTTGCGTGCGCTGGTCGAGTCCGGCATTGTGCTGCCACCGATTGCCGCGATGATGTCGGCCACCGCGCCGCTGCCGGTCGAGCTGGCACAGGCTGCCGAACAGCGCTTCGGCGCACCGGTGCTGGAGGTATTCGGTTCCACCGAGACCTGCGTGTTCGCCAGCCGCCGTCCGGTGGTGGACGAAGACTGGTCGTTGTACGACGGCGTCGCCCTGCATCCGCAGCCGGACGGCACCGCGATCGAAGCGCCGCAACTGGATGCGCCGGTCACCCTTGCCGACATCGTCAGCCTGTCCGATGGCGGCCGCCGCTTCCGCCTGTGCGGCAGGCACGCCGACATGCTGGAAATCGCCGGTAAGCGCGCCTCGCTCGGCGATCTCAGCCGGCGTCTGCTGGCGATCCCCGGCGTGCAGGACGGCGTGGTTTTCCAGCTCGACGGTGGCGATGCGCTCGACGTGCACCGCATCGCCGCACTGGCGGTGGCGCCGGGGCTGGACGAGCACGTCATCCTCGATGCGCTGCGGCGCGCCATCGACCCGCTGTTCCTGCCGCGTCCACTGCGGCTGGTACACGCGCTGCCACGCAATGAAACCGGCAAGCTGCCGCGCGCGGCGCTGCTGGAACTGCTGCACCACCACGACTAGTCCATCACTACTAGTTCTGCGCGAGCCGTCCGTCGCTGCCGCTACAATGCGCGCCTGCGCCGTGTGGCGCACGGGAGTGCATACATGAAGGTTCTGGTCATCGGCAGCGGCGGTCGCGAACACGCGCTGGCGTGGAAGCTCAAGCAATCGTCGCAGGTGGAAGAAGTGATCGTGGCGCCTGGCAATGCGGGCACCGCGCACGAGCCTGGCGTGCGCAACGTCGATGTCGCGATGAACGATCTCGACGGGCTGCTGCAACTGGCGAAGCGCGAGAAGATCGGGCTCACCGTGGTCGGTCCCGAAGTGCCGCTGGTGGCCGGCGTGGTCGACCGCTTCCGCGCCGCCGGCCTGCGCATCTTTGGCCCGCGCGCGATCGCCGCGCAGCTGGAAGGCTCCAAGGCGTTCGCCAAGGATTTCCTGCACCGCCACAACATTCCCACCGCGCACTACGCCGTCTTCACCGAACTGAATCCGGCATTGGCCTATGTGCGCCATCATGGCGCGCCGATCGTGATCAAGGCCGACGGCCTCGCCGCCGGCAAGGGCGTGGTGGTGGCGTTGACCCTGGCGGATGCCGAACTGGCACTGCACGACATGCTCGGCGCGCACAGCTTCGGCAATGCGTCGGCGCGGGTGGTGATCGAGGAGTTCCTGGAGGGCGAGGAGGCCAGCTACATCGTGATGAGTGACGGTAGCCACGCACTGCCGATGGCCAGCAGCCAGGATCACAAGCGTCGCGACGAAGGCGATCTTGGCCCGAACACCGGCGGCATGGGCGCGTATTCGCCGGCGCCCGTGGTCACGCCGGAGGTCGAGCAACGCATCCTGCGCGAGGTGATCGAGCCGACCCTGCACGGCATGGCCGCCGAAGGCGCGCCGTTCATCGGTTTCCTCTACGCCGGCCTGATGATCGACCCGGCGGGCAACCCGAAGGTGATCGAATTTAACGTGCGCTTTGGCGATCCGGAAACCCAGCCGATCATGCTGCGATTGAAATCCGATCTGGTCGATCTGATCGATGCCGCACTCGATGGCCGGCTAGAACACAGCAAGGCGCGCTGGGACGCGCGTCCGGCGATTGGCGTGGTGATGGCGGCCGGCGGTTACCCGGGCAAAGTGCGCAGCGGCGACGTGATCGAGGGTCTCGACGCACCGGTCGCTGCCGATGTGAAGGTATTCCATGCCGGCACCCGGCTCGACGCCCAGGACCGTGCCGTCACCGCCGGTGGCCGCGTATTGACCGTGTGCGCGCTGGGCAGCGACATCGCCGCAGCGCGCGAGCAGGCCTATGCCGCGGTCAGCCGGATCCATTACGACGGCGCGTTCTGCCGCCGCGACATCGCGCATCGGGCATTGCGACGAGACTGATCAAGACGGATCGATTGCCGTCGCAGGATGTACACGGCCGCCGTGCTGGTATTGCGTACGCAAGCGCACGTTAGGTCATTGGTTGGCTTGACTTTTCCGCGGCGGCAATTTTGGGCTATGCTTGGAACTTCCCCCGCGTAAAGTGCGGCGCACACGCGCCTGGCAGCTTTCGTGCAGTTTTCACGTTGATGAGGTTTTCCCATGCGCAAGACGGTTTTGTCGCTGATGTCGGTCGCGGCGCTGGCTCTGGCTGGTTGCAACAACGCTTCCAATTCATCCCAGCAGGCGGGTACGGCTGCACCCGCATCCGCGGATACGGCCGCGGCCGCCGCAGCTCCCACCGCACCGGCCAACGAAGTGAGCGGCACGATCTCGATGCGCGGAGCAACGCAGCCGTCGGCGACTGCCACGCTGGTGCTGAATCTGGTCGACGTATCGTCCACTGCCGCAGGCTCCGCGCCGCTGGCGAGCAAGACGTCACCGGGCGGCACGTTTCCTCAGCCGTTCAAGCTGACGTTCAATCCTGCCGAAGTGAAACCCGGCGATCTGTACGTGATCCAGGCCATGCTGACCGACGGCGAGCGTCACTATTCGATGCCGATCCAGGCACCGGTGTTGGCCAAGGGCAGCAAGAATGACGTCGTGACGATCGAACTGGTGGCCGAGCAGACCCCCACCGAGAAGATTATTGCCGCGTTCACGGCTGAGCAGAAACTGCTCGGTGGCATGAAGATCAGCCACGGCACCAAGCTCGACGCGAACGTCTCGCGCGGTTGGCAGCTGTTCCGCAAGGACAGCGTAGTGCAGTTCATCCGTGAGGAAGTGGATTACGGCGACAAGGGCTACACCAGCACCGACTACGCCTACAAGGACGGCAAGCCGTGGGCGATCGTGCAGGAGACCAAGCCCAACCATGATGCTAAGCCCAGCGCGATCGACCGCGCCGGTTGGAACGACGACGGCGTACTGGTGATGAAGCAGCACCAGGTCGGTAGCGACGTGCAGGTGCTTGCTGACGATGCGGGGGCAAAGCTGAGGCGGCAGGCGATGGAAATCCTCAGCCTGGCGACCGGCGGCAAGAACAAGTAGGCCGTCCAGACGTCTGTACATGAAAAAGCCGCCGGCGCAAACCGGCGGCTTTTTTGTAGCGACGGACCCGCTCAGAAGTTGACGCGGAGGCCCATGTTGAGGCTGTTGTACTTCTGGCTGCTGTCGCCGAAGCGGCCGCTGTAGCCGATCCAGCTCGTCACGCTCGGCGTGAGCTGCGCGGACAGACCAAGGTTGGCGTTGCCCCAGCTCTTGTCCGGCACGAAGCCGGTCAGGGCGAACGTGCCGTTCATGCTGTTCAGGCCGGCGCTGACTTCACGCGGATCGGCCTTGCTGTCGTGGTTCCATGCCAGTTCGGCATACGGTGACATGGCCAGGTTGGCGACCTGCCAGTGGCCTTGCAAGCGCCAGCCGACGGTGGCGATCAGCGCGTCACGCTGCTGGTTGCCGAACCACATTGCGCTGCTGTCGTTGCCGTTTTCGCTATAGCCATTGACCTTGACGGTCTGCCATTCGAGATTGGCAAACGGGCCGGTGCGCAGGTTGTTGAAATCAAACCACCAGCCACCGGTGAGGCCGGCGCCCAGATGCGAGCCGTCGGCCTTGCCACTCTCAGTGCGGCGCATGCTGCCGAGGTCGATGCGGCGGTTGATATCCTTGAAGTTGGACTGGCCGAAATCCACGTAACCACCGACATAGCCGCCGCCAGCGTGGTAGGTGAGATAGCCGAGCCCGCTGATGTCCTGCAGCTTGTAACCGCCGCCACCGGAAACACTTGCGTTGCTCTGGCCGATACCGAGCGCGATGCCGCCCGAGAGATTATCGGTGGCGCGGGCGTCCACGCCCAGAGTGAAATTGATGTTGTTACTGCTGGTCTTCGGCGCACCGTTGTTGGCGTCGAAACGCTGCCGCGCGTAATCGAGGTTAACGAACGTGCGGGTTTCGCCGCCATCGCCGTCCACCAGCATCTGGTTGCGGATGGTGCGCGTTTGCGCGGTGCTGGCTGCCAGCGCTGACTCACCGAGCAGCGAAATCTGTTCCGGCGCTTGCAGGATGGACACCACGTACTGACCGAGCAGCGCGTGCGCGGCGGTGGTCGGATGCACTCCGTCGGCAAACACATAGCTCTGGTCCGTGCCCGGAGCATAGGTGTATGGCAGGCCCGAACCCTGCGGTCCGCAGCGCACCGAACTGGCGCCGGCGCCGCATGCCGGCGCGGTGGCATTGCTGAAACCGTAAGCCTGCGGATTGGCGATCACTTCGGACAGCAGGCCGTACGCATTGATCGGGATGATGCCCTTGCCCAGTTGTGCCAGGCCGGTATTGAGCTGGCCGTTGAAGATCAAGCTGAGCCCGGTCAATGCCGCGGCGCCGGCGGGCCCTTGCGCAGCAGCGTCGGGTGTCAGGCCGATGTTGGGCAGGTTGAATACCAGGATGTTCTTCACACCGGCGGCCTGCAGCTGGCCAATCAGCTTCACTTCCTGCTGCGCAGCGATCGCCACGTTGGTCTGCGCCTGTGCCGAGGTTTCGAGCCCGCCACCGGCCAGTGTGGCATGGTAGAAGATGTCATTGGCGCCGCCCCAGATGGAATACAGCGCATGCTGGTCGGTGCTGCCGGTACTCAGATAAGCATTC
>DASZCB010000721.1:0-3344 GCA_035943575.1 Rhodanobacter sp.
ACGCCGCCGGCGAAATCCAGGCGCTGCTTGTTGAGGCCCGTGGGGTCGGCATCGTAATAGGCAGAAGTGATCTCTACCCAGTCGCCGCCCACGGGCTTGGCCCACTGGTTGCCATAAGCCGCGCTACGGCCGATGTAGCCAAGATCCGGGTTGAAGGATTCGAGGAAGGAATACAAGCCGCCCAGGTAATGGGTGTCGCCCACGTACTTCCAGGTGGCGATCAGATGCCAGTCGCAGTTGCCCTGGCTGTTCTGCGCATTGCATTTACCTTGCGCGTCGGCGCTGCCGAACCACGCGGTGAACAAGGTATTGCCGTTGCCGTCGGGCTGGGCGCGGGTGAGGAAGCGATAGGTCTGGCCGGCGACCCACGCGAAGCGCAGATGGCTTTGACCGCCGGTGCCTTCGCCGCCGAAACCGTTGGTAATCACGCCGGGCCCTTTGTTCACCAGCGTGGTGCTGCCGGTGGGCGAGTCCCACACGGAGAACAGGATATGGCGTTCGGTCGGCGAGTTCACCTGCATGCCGAAGTAGCCCACGTTGAAACCGTCGGCCATGTAATAGGATCCGACCGGATCCTGTCCTTCCGGTACGATCACTTCGCTATAGAAGTACTCAGTGTTCGCCGGTGCTTCGTAACCGAGATGCACGGAAGGGCCGCGTCGCGACCAATAGAAATTGGCCGGGTCGTTGGCGTAGACCACGCCGGCGGCGGTGGCACTGCCGTCGATCTGCAGGTCGCTGATATCGCCGTAGTAGCCGCCGTCGGTGCTGATGCCCTGCAGATCCACCCGCACGTAGCCGGGCTGGTCGATGGTGAAGCTGCCGGCCGGGAAGGGCGCGGGTGCCGTGTTGGAAAGATTGACCAGATGTGATTGCCCGCCGATCGTGACTTTCACCGTGCTGTGGCTGGCGCCGTTCAAGCTGCCGACCAGCGAGAGTTGCAGCTCGCCCGCCTGCTGCACGTCAAAGTAAACGCTGACGACGGCCTTGTCGGAATTCCAGCTGTGCAAGCCAGTGTCGGTGATGGCTTCGTTCGCGGTGGGCGATGCCTGGGTGATAAAGGCATTGCCGCCCAGCGGTACGGTATTCGATGCAGCCTGTACCGCCGACGCAGCGCAGGACATGATGACGAGCAGGAACCCGAACAATCGGCATGTTAGATGTCGCATAACTCCTCCCAAAGTGGACGACCGTGTTGCAGCAAAGGGACGCCCGGCGCCGCGGATGGATGGCTCGGGCGGCCCGGAAAACGTGGCGGGCGCGCAGATGCGTGGCAGGTCTCTTGTGGTAGAGCTTTCGTTTATTTATAAAATGAAAGCTATTGATCGAAAAATGGAAATAATTAGATAGTAAACGGAGAGTAACGAAAGTAACGTCGAATGCAAATGCTTCGGTGCTTCCGGAGTGGCCGGCCCGCTGTAAACGCGACCGAAACGAAGCCATCCGTGGCGGGTCGAGGCATCCGTGGGGAGATCAGGCATGCAGCAAGCAGTGTGTGGCGCCATCGACGTCGTCATGGCGGATGCCCGCTCTCACGTGGCCATGCCGATGTCGGCCGCCAACACCGTCGATGGGTTGGAGCAGCAGGAATCACCTCGCGGAGAAGGTGACCGACAAGACACATGAAGGCGCTCGCCGATTACGTGCATGCGAATCGACTCAAGCTCGGCATCTACAGCTCGCCCGGCGCCAAGACCTATGCAGGCTATGAGGGTTCGCTCGGTCAGGAGCAACAAGAGGCGCGCACTTCAGCCTGTGGGCGACGACGTGCGCAGGGTGCTCACCAACAAGGACGCGATCGCGATCACCCGGTCACGCTAGGCAAGCAAGGTGAGCGCATCCATGCGGACGGACAGATGGTGGCGTTCAACCTCGGACAGGCGCGGCTGTCCGTCCACGCAGCGCTGCGGTCGTTCAGACCAAGGTGACTTCCACGCCGGCGCCGCGCAGCGACTCGACGGCCTTCGCTTCGGCGCTGGTGTCGGTGATGACGCGATGCAGGTTCTGCACCGGGGTGATGACGGACAGGCTGCGCTGGCCAAGCTTGCTGGCATCGAACACGGCAATGGTCTCGCGCGAGACGCGGATCATCAGTGCGTTGAGCGTGGCTTCGAGCGGGTCGGGCGTGGTGACGCCGACCACCGGGTCGAGGCCGTCCACGCCGAGAAAGAGTTTGTCAGCGGAAAGCTTGGACAGCGCCTGTTCCGCGTCGGGACCGACCAGCGAGTAGGAAGTATCGCGCAACAGGCCGCCGAGCATCATCACGCGGATATGCGGCAGGCCGGATAGCTCCAGCGCGATGTTGAGCGCGTTGGTGATCACGGTCAGCGATTCGAATTTCATCTGGCGGATCTGTCGGGCGATCTCCACCGTGGTCGAGCCGGAATCGAGGATGATCGTCTCGCCGTCCCGGATCATCTTCGCCGCGGCGAGGCCGATGCGCAGCTTCTGCGCATGCCAACGGGTTTCCTTGATGTTGAGCGGCGTGTCGTTGGTCGCCGGCGCCATCGGCAACGCGCCGCCGTGCGAGCGGGCGATCGCTGCATTGCGCACCAGCGCATCGAGGTCGGCGCGGATCGTGACGGTGGATGTGCCGAACCGGGTCGCCAGTTCCTCCACAGTGGCGCGCCCCTGCTGTTCGACCAGCTCGACGATCAGACGGCGGCGTTCTTCGACCAGCAGGCGGCGGGAGGCGATCGGAGTTTCACTCATGGGTCGATATTCAGAAGGCGGGCGGCGTTGTCATGGTAAACCTTGCGCAGCACTTCGTCCGACAAACCGAGCCCGTAGATCGACCAGCGCCCCTGTGGTGGCGTGGGCGCCGGCGCGTAGTCGAAGTATTCATCCTCAGTCTCGAGGAACCGATAGTAGATCTCATAGAGCTCGTCGCCGAACAATTGCTGCGGCACGTCGTCGCCGTACGGTGACGGTACCGCGTCGGTGCCGAACAGGATACGGTCCTGGTACCGGTCAAAGAAGCGCTGCGCGATGCGCGGTTGGCGACCCAGCTCGCCGATGCGCGCGCTGATGTCGATCACGGTGTTCGGGTGGCGATCCAGGCAGGCGGCGACGGCGGCAAGATTCTCCGCGTTGTTGCCCACATGCAGCAGCGCGAAGGTGGTCTTCGGATGCCGTGCGATCAGGCGGTCGCGCGCCGCAAGCAGTTCTACATTGCTAGGGAACTCCGGGCCGTAGAACGACCAGTCCGGATGGTTGGCCAGCTCCTCGTAGCGCTCGTTGGTCTCGTCGGTGGGCAGGAAGAACGCCTCCGGATCGGAGACGTGCAGGAATACCGGCATATCGCAGGCGGCGCAGGCTTCCCACATCGGGTCGAAGCGGTGGTC
>DASZCB010000722.1:0-3577 GCA_035943575.1 Rhodanobacter sp.
CACGGCCATACAGGTCATCCGGCAGATACGCGGCCAGCAGCGCCGAGGCGCGGTCGATGCGATCCCATGCAAACAGGCCGGGACGGCTGACGTAGCCGCCGACGATCGCGCGCGGCGCATCCAGCGCCAGCCATTCGGCCAGCAAGGATTGATCGATATCGGTCGCGCCCGGCGTGCTCCAGAACACCCGACACTTGTGCTTGGACTGATGCTGCACGGCGCCGGCCAGTTTCGCCAGATCCGCCTCGCCCGACTTCGCGCCCTCGGCATTCGGCATGCTGGCCAGCACGGTGCCGCCCGGTGCGGTATGCAACAAGGCGCGGGCGAACAAGGCGCGCGCCTCGTCGCGCTGACGCGGCGGCAACACCAGCACCAATGGAAACGATGCACCGGCCGCCGGTTCGCCCACGCTCAGGCCATTGCGGGCCAACTCGTCGGCGAATGGCATGAAACCCTGCTCGTACAACCAACCGGGCTGCGCCATCTCACGCAACCGCACACCGGCGCGCGCACGCAGGAACAGCACGCGGCCATCCGGCGGCAGCGTCAACTGCGCCGATTCGAACGGCACAAACAGGGCCGCCAGCGCCGCATCCGGCGCGGCCGCGAAAAATCCGGCAGCAGTCACGTCATGTCTTCAACGATGAAACGATGGCGGCATTGTACGTGGCCGCAAGTCGCACAGCGGCAGATGGGACGATCCAGCCACCGCGTGTTGTGCCGGCTCAGCTGCTGCTATGCGCGTTGACCGCATCCATCGCGCGGGCGGAATACACCAGCGCGGCGCCGGCATTCATCGCCACGGCTACTCCGAGCGCCTCGGCGATTTCCTCGCGGGTCGCGCCGTGCTTCAGCGCTTCGCCGACGTGCACGGTGATGCAGCCGTCGCAGCGGGTGGTAACCGCCACCGCAAGCGAGATCAGTTCGCGCGTCTTGGCGTCCAGGTGCGCGGTCTTTTCGCCCGCACCGGACAACGTCTGATAACCCTTCAACGTATCCGGGCTCAACTTGCCGATCTCGCCGATGCGCCCGATCAGTTCTTTGCGATATTCCAGCCAATCCAACATGGGAGTCTCCTCGCTGTCATGGCGGTCGGGCGCTGCGCCCGATCGCAGCCGACAGTATCGCTCCAGGACGCGAATCGTGCGCGTCGGCTACTCAGTCTCAGTGCGTGACGGCTGTCGTCGATGCAGTCGCCGGCAGCTCTTGCAGCATCTGCGCGGCCAGCGGCTGGTAGCCGCCATCGAAATGGTGATCGCCCTTCTTGGGGTGAACCCGCACCCAGCCGGGCAGATTTGGCTCGGTGCATACGCTGTCGTCGCTATCATCGAGACCGTAGTAGCACACCGTCGGCAACTGGTTGCCCAGTGCCTGCAATGGCGGCAACGCATCGTAATGCCGGATCGGGTTGACGTGCTGCAGCACGGTCTTGAGGTGTTCCTTCCACCAGCCCTGCTGGATCATGTAGCCCTCCAGCTCGATCTCGAAGGTCACGTCCCGGCTCGGCGACAGCAGCACCAGCTGGGTGATGCGCGCACGGTTTGCCGGACTGAGCTTACCGACGAGGGTCGGCAGCACGTCGGCGCCGAAAGAGTACCCCACCAGCCAGATCCGCTGCTTGCCCCACGCGCCGAGGTATTTCGTCATCAGCGCGTCGAGTTCGTGCGCCGATTCGTCCGGTGTGCGGTCGCGCCAGTAGTATTTGAACGTGTTGACGCCGAGCACCGGAATGCCGCGATCGATGAAGGCGATGCCCAGGCGCCGGTCCAGATCGGCCCAGCCGCCATCGCCGGAATAGATGATCGCCATCACATCGCCCTTGCCTGCCGGCGGCGCCGTGCTGATGCTGCTGACGGGCAGCACCACGGTGGCTTTTTCCAGGCTGACCCGCGACCACGGACTCCAGATCAACGCGAGGCCCAACAGGCCGGTGCCCACCACTGCCAGCATGATCCAACTCCTGCGTTTCATCGGCGCACCACACCGGAAAGCCCGCCGGAGATCAGGCTGGCCACGTTGGCCAGGATCATCGGCAACGCGATGCCGCCGGGCACTGCCATGTAGCGCGGCTCCCACTCGGGATCGAATTTGTCCTTGTAGCGCTGCAGCCCGCGAAAATTGTAGAAGCGCCCACCGCGACCGAACACCAGCGCGCCGAAGCGGTTCCACAGTGGCGCCTGGCGCCGGTTCTGCAGGCCGGCCAGCGGCGCCATGCCGAGGTTGAACCAGCGGTAGCCCTCGCTGCGCGCCCATTGCATCAGCTCGATGAACAGGTAGTCCATCAGCCCGCTCGGGCCATCGGGAAGAAACCGCATCAGATCCACCGAAGCTTCCTCGTGGCTGTCATTGAGAAACAGGTTGGCGAACGCCACCAGCCGATCGTCCTGCCACACCACGGCCATCGGCGTGCGCACCAGATAGCGCGGATCGAACGCGCCCAGCGAGAAGCGCTTTTCGCGCACGCTCTTGTCGCGCATCCACGCATCGGAAATTTCCCTGAGCCGCGGCAGCAGCGGCGCCACCGCGTCGGCCGGCACGATTTCCAGTCGCAGGCCCTCGCGGGTCAGCTTGTTCACCGTGTTGCGCAGCACCTTCTTCGACTTGCCGTCCAGATTGAACGCGTCCAGCCGCACGCGCGCCTCCTCGCCGATCTTCAACAGGTTCATGCCGACCTCGAGATACAGGTCGAGATCGGCCGGGCTCACCTGATAGAACACCGGCCAGCCGCCAGCGCGTTCGCACTGCTCGAGAAACGTCCACACCAGTTCGCGCCGGGCATCCTCGTCCATGCCCACCGGATCACCCATGGTCACCCAGCTGCGGCCTTCGATGTCGTACATCACGAAGGCCTTGTGGGCGGGATCGAACAGCAGCGTCTTGTCGCCCATCAAGGCCAGATGCGCCTGCGCAGACGGGAACTGCTTGATCAGCGGCAGTGCCTGCGCCAGCTCCGCCTCGCTCGGCGGCTCGCGGTACGAGCGCACCGGACGAATCAGGCTGGCCAGCGCAAACAGCATGCCTGCGACAACGGCGGCGACCAGCGCGCGTAGCGCACGCGGTGCGCCGCCCTGGTGCAGGCTGAACTCCCACCATAGGTCGGCGCTGTACTCGACATGCTTGTAACTGAACTCCACCAGCCACGCGGCACAGCCGAGGATCGCGACGATCGCCGCGATCCAGCCGATCGAGAAGCTGGTGCTGAACATTGACGCGCGCCGGTAGAACAGCCGATGCGCCGGCGCCAGCGCCATCGCCAGCAAGGTGAGCAGGGTCGCCTCCTCGTAGTCGATGCCTTTCAGCAGCGAGAACACCGCGCCAGCCAGCAGCAGCACCAAGGTCAGCCAATACGCCGCATCCAGCCGGCGCTGCAGGCCACGGGCCAGGATCAGCAGCAGCATGCCGATCACGCTGGCTAGCAGGTGCGACACCTCCAGCACCGACAGCGGCAACACGTCGCGCAGAATCTCCATGCGCGCAGGCAACGCGCGGGTCGCGCCGGAAAACAGCAGCACAGCACCGGAAACCAGGGTCAGCCCAGCGAAGAACGACGGCAGCAGCCCGGTGAACCACGGCGCCA
>DASZCB010000723.1:0-5412 GCA_035943575.1 Rhodanobacter sp.
GTCCCACGACGGGATGAAGCGGCGCGCGTCGGAATTCTCGAACTGCGTATACAACGCGCGCTTCTTGCCCGCCTTGGTGTCGTAGTCGATCGCGAACAGGCCGTTGGCCTGGGTGCCGATCTTGCCGGTGTAGCTCATCGCCAGCTTGTAGCTGCCGGCCGGGATCGGCTGCGCGAACGTAAACGTGGCCGTCTGCGCAACGGCATCCACCGTCACCTTCGGCGCCGCGATGGCGATCTTCAACCGGGTCGGCGTCAGGCTCACCGACGAGAACGTCATGTCGATCGCGTTGAGTGTGATGCTAGTGGTCGGCTGCAGCACGTCGACCGTCACCGTCACCGTGCCGTCGAAACTCAGCTTGTCCGCATGCGGCACCACCGCCACGTCGTAATGACTGGGCCGCACGCTGCGCGGCAGCTGGGTGGTGGCAAGCTCGGCATGGGACGCGGCATCCGGCGTCGCCGCCATGCCCGTCATCGAAACGCCAGCAAGCGCCAAAGCAATCGCCGAAACCAGAATGCTACGCATGAGATCCCCTCAAGTAATGGTGGTGCGGCCGTCCGTGGGACACGCCGTCGTCGGATACATAGAAAACACGCAGGACGGATGAAGCCGTCGACCGGTCACAACAGCCCTGCCCGCCGCGATAGTGACCCCCGCCCGAGCTTCCGGACACGGCCGGAAGTCATGGCAGGCGCAAGCGCGCCCCGAAAAACCACCTATGACGACCCGCCCGGCCGTTGGCCCTCCGAGACCTCCCCAACATCGTCATTCCGGCGAAGGCTGGAATTGCACTACCACCCTCCCAACAACCCAAGCCGCGCCATCCACCGCCAGCGCCATTGATCGACCGCGCACAAAAAAAGACCCCGATGCCGGGGCCTTTTCTATCGCGCTGGCAATGCCATCACCGGCATCGCGTCTCCGCTATGCCTCGGCCTCCGGTTCGGGCTTCATTTTCTCCAGCACCTCTTCCAGATCAGTGATCGCATGTTCCAGCGCTTCATGCAGCTGCCCCTGCCGATCCATCAGGTCGGCAATCTTGTCGGCCAGCCTCAGCTTGGACAACTCGCCGTCGAACAACAGCCACTCCGCGGTCAGCGTTTCCACGTTGTTCTTGGAGTAGTGCCGCATCTCTTTGAGCTGCGCCACCGTATCGCCGATATGGTCGGCGGGAGTCTTGGCATGTTCGTCGGACATGGGTGGTTCCTCTTGGCGAAGCGTGACTGTCATTCAATGATTCACAGCCATGCAGGCTGCCATCACTCAGGCCGACCGTAACGCCGAGAATGCGAAGTCGAAGTCAACGTCCTATTTACCTCGAAATGAGCCGATCAGATCTGATACACGCCTCGACCAGCGCCCGAGTAAGAGTCATAGATATGTGCAAAGGATCGTGCAAATTTTTCCTGCTGCAGATCACGGGTGAATGGCACAGGGAGTTTGCGTAGTCCGAGCTACCGCAGTATCCCGAATGCTTGGCGCTCTGTCAGCCTGGGCTTACAGCATCAGTGCGCGCATCACCGAAATATCCCGTTGTGCGGGGCTTTTGAATCTGATTGTGGGTGGAGCATGGCCAGTAGCTCCCCCGTGGCGAACTGAAATCAACGGCAGGCGTTAATTTCAGTTCAGGCTGCAACTGAGTGATGGAACGCCCAGTTCTGCGCAAGTTGGTTTACAGGCCCACCTCTTCCACCGCGAGCGTTGCGAAGAAAAGAGCTGGCACATACCTGCGATGGCAGGCCGAAATCAGCGTGGCGCCAGTGGGCGACTGAACCCCGCTTCCATTCGCTGCATGCAGTGATGCAATGCCTGCTTCACGGCGGGCACTTCGTCGAGCAGGTCAGCATGGGTTTGCAGCTGTTGCGCACAGGCCACCAGCAGGTGGCCGACACGTTCGCGCGGTTGCTCGACGTCGTAGCGCTCGGCCAGCTCCAGCAGGTGCAGACGCGCAGCCTGAAAACTCTTGCTGCCACCGAGGGTAAGCGCGAGTGCGTCGTCGGGAAGGTACGCGGTGGTGTTGACGATGTCGTAGGCCGGCGCCATGCGGCAGTCGGCCGTGGCGGGATGGGTGTAGAGCAGGCCGAAGTTCTTCAGGTGAGCATCGCCGTTGCCCACGATCATCGACAGCGCCACGATGTCGAACAACTGGGTCAGTGCGGTCCGTACGTTTTCGGCCGGGCAGTTGTTGCGGATGACCTTGGCCAGGCGCTCGTAGCTGCCTTCGTACTTCTGCAGCGTGCCCAGGCCCATCAGCGTAGCCATGTCCTCAAAGCCAAGTGGCATGCCTTGCGCATCGCGATCGAAGCGTCGCATCACGAACAGATCGTGCTTGTCGGATAGAAAGAACTCGGGCACGGGAATGTTCGCGGCACGCGCGATCGACATGCAAACGAATTCGTTGATTGCCAATCCCGGGTATTGGGCCTGCCCGCTCTTCACGATCAGATCGCCGGCAACAAGCGTGGCTTTTGATCCACCCTCTTCAGCGCGCTCGGGTACCAGCACCTTGGGCTGCACGCCGGAAACGCCGGTGCGCAACAGGTAGTGTTCCACCAGTTCGGTGAACAGGTTTTCGGTGCCGTCCCAGGCGAGGATCTCGGACAGTCGTTCACCCTTCGCTTCCGTCTGCGCGTTGCCGAGCAGGCGTTCGACCTCGGGCGATTGCACGCATAGACGGCCGATCGCGCCATCGTGCCCGGTGAGCGCGAGAAGCAGCATGGGATCGAGCTGGGTGAGCTTGGCCAGGCGCAGGCGCAGCTGTTCCAGCACAAAGCCTTCCGGCAGGCTTTGCTGGAAGATAGGCAACAGTTGCGTGGCTCGGTATTGATCGCGTCGCACTGGCATGGTCAGGCTGACCGCCACGTCTGGTGTGGTGCCCGAATAACGGAATTCGTACTGGCCAGCTTCGTGGTGCAGGTCGCCGCTAACACCCTGCGGCGTCAACACCTGCGCCTGCACGACGGCGGCCGTTCCCCTACTCACGGTAATGCTCCGCGAGTTCCTCGAAGGCCGGACGTTGCACAGGCTCTAGCCGGAACGCCGCATCAAGCGCCGCAGCGATGCGGGCATAGCTCTCGAATGCCACCGAACCGCTGCCTTGTTCCAACAGCACCAGTTTGGAACGCGCCATACCAGCGCGCTCGGCCAGCGCGGCCTGAGTGAGGCCGCGACGCTTGCGCAACAGTCGAATCTGCTGGCCGATATCGCTCATGAGGGCTTGGGTGTCCATGTCTCAAATATCGGACATATTCATATAAATGTCCATTATTCGAGACATTTTGTTCATTTTAAGCCATGAATTCGCTTCAGCTTTACGGTGCCTTTGGTGTCCGCCTACAAAAAGCCCCGCGATGCGGGGCTCTTTTTGACTCCAACCCGAGGTGGCGGCAATCAGGCGAACGGATCATCCAGCACAATCGTGTCATCGCGATCCGCACCGGTGGCGACCAACGCCAGACGGCAGCCGGAGAGTTCTTCCACTGCGCGCAGGTAGGCGCGGGCGGCGGGCGGCAACTTGTTCCAGTCGCGGATGCCGGCGGTGGATTCTTCCCAACCGGGGAATTCCAGGTAGACCGGCTTGCACTCGTCCCAGCCATCGGCGTCGAGCGGGGCCAGTTCGCGGCGTTTGCCGCGGTACTCGTAGGCGATGCAGACCTTGATGGTTTCCAGGCCGTCGAGCACGTCGAGCTTGGTGATGGCCAGGCCGTTGATGCCGTTGATCTGGGTGGCGCGCTTGAGCGCGACCAGGTCGATCCAGCCGCAGCGGCGCGGGCGGCCGGTGCTGGCGCCGAACTCGTTGCCGACCTTGCGCAGGCGCTCGCCCATCTCGTCGTTGAGCTCGGTCGGGAACGGGCCGCTGCCGACGCGGGTGGCGTAGGCCTTGCAGATGCCCAGCACGTAGTCGATGTCGCGCGCGCCCACGCCGGTGCCGGCCAGCGCGCCACCGATGGTGGTGTTGCTGGAGGTGACGTAGGGATAGGTGCCGTGGTCGATGTCCAGCAGCGCGCCCTGCGCACCCTCGAACAGGATGTTGCCGCCGTCCTTGCGCACGTCGTGCAGGATGGTGGCGACGTCGTCGACCATCGGGCGGATGTACTCGCCCCAGGCCAGCGCATCGTCCAGCACCTTCTGGTAATCGACCGGCTCGACCTTCAGCCACTGGGTGAGGATGAAGTTGTGGTAGTCGACGGCGGTCTTGATCAGTGCCGGCAGTTCGTGTGGGTACATCAGGTCGGCCACGCGCACGCTGCGGCGGGCGACCTTGTCCTCGTACGCCGGGCCGATGCCGCGGCCGGTGGTGCCGATGGCCTTGCCGCCGGCGGCGATCTCGCGCGCCTTATCGACGGCAATGTGGTACGGCATGATCAGCGGCGTGGCCGGGCTGATCTTGAGGCGCGAGCGCACTTCGACGCCGTTGGCCTCGAGCTCGGCGATTTCCTGGATCAGCGCTTCCGGCGACAGCACCACGCCGTTGCCGATCAGGCACAGCGCGTCGTCGCGCAGGATGCCCGAGGGGATCAGGTGCAGCACGGTCTTCTTGCCCTTGATCACCAGCGTGTGGCCGGCGTTGTGGCCGCCCTGGAAGCGCGCCACCGCGCTGACGCGCTCGGTCAGCAGATCGACGATCTTGCCCTTGCCTTCGTCGCCCCACTGGGCACCAAGAATTACGACTGACTTACCCATGATGTTGTCTCGTCTATTTGAATTCATGCCCACTGGGGGCTACGTCGGTAACTGGATTCGCGATCCATCGCTGTAGGAGCGCACCCTGTGCGCGATGCTATCGCGCTGATCGCGCACAGGGTGCGCTCCTACAAACTCGTCACCGCGGATCATGCGATGCGTTGATGAAGCTCAGCGCTTGCCCGACGCCGGCTGGCCGAAGTAGCGCAGGAACTCGTCGCCCGGCTTCATGATCAGCACGCCCTTGCCGTCCTCAAACGATTTGCGGTAAGCGGAGAGGCTGCGATAGAAGGCGTAGAACTCCGGATCCTGGTTGTACGCCTGTGCGTAGACCGCGGCGGCTTGTGCGTCGCCCTCGCCGCGGATCTTGGCCGCGTCGCGCTGGGCATCGGCACGCAGCACCTGACCCTGGCGATCGGCGTCGGCCTGGATCGTCTCGGCCGATTCCTGGCCGGTGAAGCGCAGCTCGTTGGCTAGTTGCAAGCGCTCGGCGCGCATCCGCTTGTAGACCGATTCGCTGACCTCGTTGGGCAAATCGATGCGCTTGATGCGCACGTCGACCACGGCGATGCCGAGGTTCTTGCGCGCGGAGGCGTCGGTCTGCGCACGCACCCGTTCGGTGATGTCCTTGCGCCCGCCGGAGATCAGGTCGGGCAAGGTGCGTGCGTTGAATTCGAAACGCAGTGCGTCCTTGACGATCGGGGTCAAACGCTGCGCGGCCATCAG
>DASZCB010000724.1:0-1617 GCA_035943575.1 Rhodanobacter sp.
TGCGCGCGCGGATGTATCCCAGCGATCTTCCTGATCGCGAGGGTCAAGAAGCGGCCATTCATGGCCGCACTCCTCAAAAGAGCACTCGTCCCGATCTTTCCGGTTTGCTGGATCTGGTCGCACTGGGCACGGTGGCCGACCTGGTGCCGCTGGATTTCAACAACCGCGTGCTGGTCGAAGCCGGGCTACAACGCATCCGCGGCGGCCGCGCCTGTGCCGGCATCACGGCGCTGATCGAATCCGGCAAGCGCAGCGTGGCGACGCTGTGTTCCAGCGATCTCGGCTTCGCCGTCGGGCCGCGGCTGAATGCGGCGGGACGATTGGAAGACATGCGTCTGGGCGTCGAGTGCCTGCTCACCGACGACGTCGCACAGGCACGGCACTACGCCGAACAGCTCAGCGCGATCAATCTGGAGCGCCGCGATCTGCAGGCGTCGATGGTGGCCGAGGCCGAGCAGATGGTGGTCGGCATGACCGACATCGATGCGATCGGCGTGGCGTTGTATGAACCGTCATGGCATGCCGGCGTAATCGGATTGGTCGCGTCCAAGCTAAAGGATCGCCTGCATAGACCGGTGATCGCCTTCGCGCCGGCCAGCGAAGACGACACGGATAACCTGCGCGGTTCCGCGCGCTCGATAGCCGGCTTCCACATTCGCGATGCGCTGGCCGCGATCGATGCGCGCCAGCCCGGTCTGATCGAGCGCTTCGGCGGCCACGCGATGGCGGCGGGATTGAGCCTGAAGACCTGCGACTATCAGCGTTTTGCGGCAGCCTTCGACGCGATCGCGCGTGAGTTGATCGACGCCGAACGTTTGCAGGCGGTGCTGTATACCGATGGCGAGTTGCCGCCCGGTGCCGCGTCGCTGGCACTGGCCCGGCAGCTGCGCGAGGCCGGTCCGTGGGGGCAAGCGTTCCCCGAACCGCTGTTCGACAACCTGTTCGAGTGCGCCAGCTGGAAGGTGATGGGCGAGCGCCACCTGCGCTTGCAGCTGCGCGACCCGCGCGACGGCGTGCTGCATGATGCGGTGATGTTCAACGCGTATCACGGCCAGCCACCGCCGCCGCAACTGCGTGCGGCCTACGAACTGACCATCAACGACTGGCAGGGCCGCGAAACGCCGCGCCTGCTGTTGCGGCACATCGAGCCGGCCTGATCCTGTCGATTCGACCAACTTGCACGTTTTTCACGCAGGTTGATCCAAGCTGGTGCTCAGCCCATCGAATGGAGAACGCCCGTGATCGCACAGATTGAAGGATTGCCTGCCGGCACGCTGGGTTTTCGCGCCCATGGACAGGTCACGGCGGCGGACTACGAAAACATCATCGTGCCGGATGTCGAAGCGGCGTTCGCGCTCAACCGCAAGCTGCGTCTGCTGTATGTCACCGCCGAGGATTTCACCGGCTTCGATGCCGGTGCGATGTGGGACGACGCCAAGCTGGGCATGCGCCATTTCAGCAGCTGGGAACGCATTGCGCTGGTCACCGATGTAACGTGGCTGCGCGGCACAGCCACGGCCTTCAGCTTTGCGATCCCTGCGCAGTTTCACCTGTTCCGCGGTGCGGAAATTGATGAAGCCAAGCGCTGGATAACCGCTCCAGCCAGTAGCTGACAAG
>DASZCB010000725.1:0-4371 GCA_035943575.1 Rhodanobacter sp.
GGCCTGGGACGTGGTGTCCTGGGCCTGGACTGCACCAGTCGCCAGCATGATGCTGATGGCAACGCTTAGAGCCCGTCGATTGATCTGCTTACAACTTCTCATGATGAATCTCCTCCCCCGCAACATATGGATGATCGTTATTTGCCTGGACCCGAGGCGGTTGCGTCTGCGCGCCGGCTAGCCCCATCTGATTCCCGAAGCCGCCTCGCTTCCTCTCCTGCCGTCCGTGCCGCAGATATCGCATCGGCGGGTCTGCATCGTAGCTCAGAATATTTCATTTGTACTACCATAGTATAAAATACAAATGAAATACGATGGAGGCACAGCCATCAGCCGGCATGCGACTGTCCGCAAGATCAAGGCTCGACAGATGCGCAAGGACGAACGCCCGACGATGTCATCGCCTACCAGGCAAGCACCGCTGCGCGGTCCAGAACTGGCTCATGGCAATAGGCCGACGTGGCCGCCGATAGATGCGTTGGGATGGGTGGTGCCGGAGAGCCGCTGGCGTTGATCTTCAAACCGCGCAGCCACTGAATTTCTGACGACCGTCAGGCTTCAGACCGTACGCTTGTATGATAAATTTCCAGCGTTACCGCACTGCAGCATGCGGCGACCCCCGATCCACGCGGCTTCCGTGTTGCCATGCAATGACTGCGTGACGACACGGAAGCGCTCTTACTGCAGAGAGAAGTTGACCATGAAGGTTACGGATGCACGCAATCTGCACGGCCATGTGATCCGTGAACTGGGCAAGCGGATTGTCGTCGGTGATTTGCGTCCTGGCGATGTATTGCCACGCGAGGAGAATCTGGCCGAAAGCATGAATGTGAGTCGCACGGCCCTGCGCGAGGCGTTGAAGGTGCTGTCCGCCAAGGGTCTGATTGAATCCCGCCCGAGAGTGGGAACCCGCGTACGTGCGACTCACTTCTGGAACCAGCTCGACGCGGATGTTCTTTCATGGCGCTGCGCCTCGATGCCGACCGACGATTTCATCGAAAAACTGGTGGAGATGCGGGAAATCATCGAGCCAGCGGCAGCAGCCGCCGCCGCACGGCGACGTACAACGACCCAGTTGACCAACGTGGATCTGGCCTACCGAAAAATGGAGGCTGCCCGGGACCCTGAAGAGTGGGCGATGGCGGATCTCGGCTTTCACGATGCCGTACTTCAGGCGACCGGCAATGAATTGATGATCTCGCTTTTCTCGGTGGTCGAAAGTGCTCTCGGAATGTTCTTCGTGTTGTCGGCGAAAACGGCCGGTGACTTCAAGTACTCACTGCCACACCATCTGAAAGTGCTTGAAGCGATCCGCCGCAAGCAACCGGAGGTCGCACGCAAGGCGATGCAAAGCATGATTGCGGACTCGCTGGCCAATCTTCACAAGAAGCGCAAGGGAAGCTCCAAAAAAGCCTCCTGAGTTGCATCAGGTGTTGAACAAGGCGTCAGCAACGCGGCCCACGCAACTGGGCTACAACCCGCACAACACCTGATCGAGCTTGTCCAGAAATTCTTCGGCGTTGGCGTGGCTGAACACGATCGGCGGCTTGATCTTCAGTACATTGTCGTCCGGGCCTTCGGTAGAGAGCAGCACGTGACGTGCCTTCATCGCTTCCACCACTGCCTTGGCCTTCGGCTGATCGGGCGTTCTCGCCTCGCGATCACGCACCAGCTCGACGCCAATGAACAGACCGCGCCCACGCACATCGCCTATGTCATCGTGCCGTTGCTGCAGCTCGCGCAGTCCGTCCATCAGAAAATCACCGACGCGGCGTGCGTTCTCCTGCAACGCTTCTTCGGCAATCACGTCGAGCACGGCCAGCGCGATGGTGCAGGACACCGGATTGCCGCCAAAGGTATTGAAGTATTCCATTCCGCTCACAAAGCTGGCGGCTATCTCCGGCGTGGTCACCACGGCCCCCATCGGATGGCCGTTGCCCATCGGCTTGCCCATGGTGACGATATCCGGCACGACGCCCTGGCATTCAAATGCCCAGAAATGATCACCCACCCGGCCGAAACCTACTTGCACCTCGTCGGCCAAGCACACGCCACCGGCCGCACGCACCGCCGCATAGGCCTCGGCTAGATAGCCTTCCGGCAACACGATCTGGCCGCCGCAGCCCAGCAGCGATTCGCAATAGAACGCCGCCGTCGCCATGTCTCGCTGACGCAGGCTTGCGATGGCCTCTGGCAACATCTGGCCATACTGCCGACCGGCCTCGGAGGTTTCGCGGAAAGGCCCACGATAAGTGTCGGGCATCGCCACCACACCCACATGCGGACTCTGCCCCGCGCCGCCTTTGCCGTTGAACTTGTACGGGCTCAGCTCAACCATGGATGGTGAATGGCCATGGTAGGCATGATCCACCACGACCACGCCTTGTGCCCGGGTATGCGCCCGCGCCAGACGCAGGGCGAGATCGTTCGCCTCGGTGCCCGAATTGGTGAGAAACACGACCGACAAAGGTTTCGGCAGGGTTGCCGTCAGACACAGCGCGTACTCGACGATGTTGTCGTGCAGATACCGCGTATTGGTATTGAGCTGCGCCATTTGCGCCTGCCCTGCCCTGACCACCCGCGGATGGCAATGCCCGACATGGCAAACGTTGTTGACCATATCCAGATAGCCCTGACCGTGCTGGTCGTACAACCAGACACCTTCGCCGCGAACGATCTTGATCGGCTCTTTATATGACACGCTGAGAGTCGGATTCAGCAATTGCTTGCGCAGTCGCAGAATCTCGGCGTTGTTCCGCTGCGGCACGCCGCCTGATGCGGTGTCGACAGTTGGGTGGGCACTAGTGGGATCAGTCATGATTTGGTTCCAGAAAGGGGCCGACGATGGCATCCGGGGCGACCTCGGCGAGTTCACGCAACAGCCTGCGCACGCCTTGCTGCGACACGAGAACGAAGGGGTTATCGGGCTGCTCCCGATGCGCGCGCGTCGCCATCAGAACGCTATGGCAAAGCCGCGCGAGAATGAAGGCATGCAACTGCTCGAGCTCGATGCGCAGCAACGGGCACTGTGCCAGATAGCCGCGAACGACGGTGCGTGCGCACGCCACCGGATCGACCTCATGCTGCATGGCGTAGGTGCAGGCGATCGCCAGGTCGGCCAGACGGAAGCTGGTGCACATGTCGCCAAAATCGATCACCGCGCGGACTTGCTGTCCGTTGCTGTCGTCATCCGCCACGATCACATTCAGATCGTTGGCATCGTTGTGCAATACCGTGATCGGCAGCTGTGTCTGCCATTGCGGCAGGCGGGCACAGAACGCATCTACCTGCACCTGCACTATGGCGCGAAGCCCGGCATCGCCGATATGCGCGATTTCACTCCGCAAGGCCGGCAACCGCAACAGATTCCAGTCGTGCTGTCGATCGGCAGCCGGATGGCGAAAGTCCCGCAGCCCGCGCGTCAGCAGACCGACCGCACCGCCGAGACTTTGCTGCAATACCGCGCGTTGCGTCAGCGACAGTGTTCCGATGGCATCCGCATACGTCGTGCCGGGCACGAAGCTCAACACGCGCACCTGGCATGGTTGCCCGGCGATCGGCAACGTCAGCAGGTGTTCGCCGCCCACGGCGATCTGCACTCGCGGCCATTGCAACGCCGGCTCGCGCTCGGCGAGCATCATCATCGCCTGATTCTCAAGATCCAGATCCATTCGCGACCATGATGGGTGCGCCACCTTCAGGACATAGTCGCCGCGATCGCTGCGAATGCGGAAGTTCTGATCGACATAGGATGGCAGCGCGTCAATATCGCCATGGATGCGCCAGTGACGGTCGGCCAGCGCCAGCGCCACATCGGGAGTCAGAATGTCCATGAGATCGCGCACAAATATTGCGGGAGCTTAAATAGTAGTATAAGTTGACATTTGAATCTCACAAAGGTGCATCCCATGTTTCGGCCCTTGCTTGCAGCGGTGATGGCCACTGCTGTGATGACCAATGTCGCTGTTGCCAACCCGGGCGATGCTGGCAGCCAGCGCCAGACATCGGATCAAGGTGCGGCCTTGCTGCATCAGCGCGAGCCGATGAGCTTTGGCGTGTTCTATTACCCGGAGCAGTGGCCGCGCAGTCAGTGGCAACGCGACTTCAACGGCATGGCCAAGCTCGGCTTCGACTTCACGCACATGGCCGAATTCAGCTGGACATACCTGGAGCCGGAAGAAGGCCACTTCGATTTCGAATGGCTCGATCACGCCATCGACCTGGCCGACAAGGCCGGGCTACGCGTCGTTCTTGGCACGCCCTCGGCGGCTCCGCCGAGCTGGATGGGCGATCGCTACCCCGAGGTTTACCGGGTGGATGAGCACGGCCAGCGCCACGAGCACGGCATCCGCGCGGAAGTGTCGCTGGCCA
>DASZCB010000726.1:0-17450 GCA_035943575.1 Rhodanobacter sp.
CATCGCGACTTCGCGCGAAAAGTCCTTGTTATCGTAGGCGGTGGTGAGACGCTGCTTGCGCTCGGACCATTTCGTCGTGATGTGGCCGCGCCGGATGAAGTGGCCGGACTTCACCTCGAAGATGTCGGCAAAATCGCTGCGCACCGCGATTTCGAGGTTGAAGTGCACCTTCGACTGGCCATAGTTGAACAGATCGAGATCCTCGTGCACGCCACCGCCGATCTGACGGCTGAGCATGAGCCCAATGGTGTGCGGCGCGATCGGACCGGCCTCGGTGACAAGCGCGCGGTTGGCCAGAAAGATGCGCGCCTCGAAGGAGGTGGTCGTGCCGCCATTGAGCAGATCCCACGGCTCTCCGTCGGCATATATCGTCCAGTTGCTGATCACGCGGGTGTCATAGAAGTACAGGCCCTTCTGGGTCGGTCCCTTGATCTGGCCATCCGGCTCGGTCAGGAGGACAGCGTGCCCCTGATGGATCGCGAGCTGTGGCGGCCCCACCTTGATTTCGAGCGACATGGTCCTCTCCTCGTGTGCCGGTATCACCCTCTGCTGCACCTTTCACATGTTAAGTGCAAGTACCATGTGCTCGTTTTCCGGCGCCCGCAGCGCGACGCGGAGCGCAGCCCGTCGCTCGGTCACGTTGATCGTTGCGCCGCTGAACATGAGGTCGATCCGCTCCTGGAGACTGCATTCGCCAGCCAGCTGCACGAGGAGCGGGATCGTTTCATCGGTCACCCGGTTCTTCGGGTAGTCGAGGTAGAGACCGGCGGATTTGACGCCCAGGCGCAGGCCCCGCCGGGGACCGCCGGCGAAGAGCTGCCGCAGATGCAGATTACGCATCTTCCGGTGATGCGCCGCCAGCGCCTTCCCCGCCGGCCGCTCAGTCAGCAGTTGAAGCTGGGCATCCCGCTTCGTGATCACGGTTGTCCCGCACGCGTCGGATTGCCCTTCTCCAGCATGGCGCTCTTTGCGGCGATGCGGCCGATGAGATCTTTCCACGACCTGTCGAACGCTTCTGCTCCTTCGCGCTGGAGTTGGGCGGCAAGCGCCGCATCGTCGACACCGGCCCGCGCGAATTCTGCGAGCACGTCCTCGGCGTCGCCGCCATCGACCGGCAATACGCCCTTCAGTTCGCCATGATCGGCGAAGGCGTGCAGGGTCTTGTCGGGTATGGTATTGATCGTGTCAGGGGCGGCCAGCGACTCGATATAGAGTGTGTCGACGGCGTCCGGATCCTTGGTGCCGGTGCTGGCCCAGAGCAGGCGCTGCGGCCGGGCGCTGGCAACCGCAAGCTGTTGCCAGCGGGGCGATGCCAGCAACTCGCGGTACGCCTGGTATGCGCGTTTGGCGATGGCAATCCCGAGGCGGTTGCGAAGCGGCGGGGGCACCTTGTCTTTCACCGCGACATCCCAGCGGCTGACGAAAATGGACGCGACGGAACCGACGTCCGGATCGAGTCCCGCGGCGATCCGCCGCTCGATGCCGCGCAGGTACGCCGGCGCTGCCGCGACGTATTGCTCGCGCGAAAACAGCAGCGTGACATTCACCGGCACGCCGGCAAAGATCGACGCCTCGATCGCTGGAACGCCTTCCGGCGTGCCTGGAATCTTGATGAACAGATTGGGACGCTGCGCGGCTTCATGCAGGCGCGCAGCCGCGTCGATCGTGCCGGCCGTATTGTGTGCCAGCAAAGGGGACACCTCCAGCGACACCCAGCCGTCAACCCCACCGGTGCTGTCGTGGACGGGACGGAACAGGTCGGCGGCCCCGGTCAGATCCTCGATCGCGAGTTCGAAAAACAGCGCCTCGCCGGATTTCCCTTCAGCCGTCAGTTGCCGGATGGCGGCGTCGTAGAAATCTGCGTCCGTGATGGCTTTATCAAAGATCGTGGGGTTGGACGTCAATCCAGTCACTGAAAGCTCGTTGATATAGCGCTGCAGCGTGCCGTCCGTCAGCAGGCCGCGCGTAATGTTATCGAGCCAAAGGCTTTGGCCTAGGTCATGCAGTTGTCGGGTCGGTTTCATGATGCCTCCTGTTACGGGTCGCCTGCTGTGCCGTTGCCGAACAGCGTGACCGGACCGGCATCGGCCAGCTCGCCCATGCGCTCGATCGTGATGTCGGCCAGCGGATACACGGCGGGATTCGCTGGGTTCGTCGAGTATTGTCCCGCGCGCAGAGAGAGATCGTCGCCCGGTGCGCCGGTTGGAAGGACGGCCCTGCGCTATTTCAGATTGTTGAGCTCGGCACGTGCAAGCGTCTCAGCCGATTCCCATGCGACATCTTCATATTCGAAGAAAGTATCGAGTTTGATGATGAGTTCATTGCTCCTTGATACGCCCTTCGGAACGACACACACGCTCGCCACCCAACCATCGGCAATATGATCCTCGACGCTCATGTGAGCGTCGTGTGTCCTGCTTGAGATGATTCTGTCTGCCATGGCACGCCCTGTCTGATTGAACGACAGCCACACTGGCCGTCGTCGCTTCTGGGTAAAACTCACGGTTCAGCGATAACAGTCGGCGCTGCTATATTCCGAACTTATGTTCCGCAATGTATTTGTCGCCGTACGCAAGTGCTGCCGCATAGCCTTCCTTGCTCGTCGCAAAAACGCCGACGTCATAGTGCTTGTCGGCCGAAGGAAGGCAGCCTTCAACAGCATGCCGAAGATGAAAATCGAATGTCCCGTCCTGGAGTTCCCGACATTCGGGGGTGAATGTATGGATACGGGCTTGATACAACTTCTGAATGTTCTGCCTCATGACCTGCTCCCGCCTTTGACGCCTTTGAAGGTTCTCGTTTTCGGTTGATCTGGCACGGTCTGGATATGATGAGGACCGTGGTCTTCACGGCGGCTCAGTCCGATGCGACCCGCTTGTCGCCACCGGCATCGGACCAATATCCGTGCTTGTCGTAAAACTTGTGCAGCACGACTTCGTAGCATCGATCGATCGGCATGGAGTCGTCATAAGCGGGGCTACTCTTGATGACTTCGCGCGTCAATGCGGTCGACACGGTCGAATCGAACCAGTCGACCTCGTCTATCCAGTGAATCGCGATGAGCACGGCCTTGCCGCCGGGCCACCAGTTGTGCGTTTCCACGACGAGGTAACGAATCGCCCAGTCGGTGTCGTCGTAGATGAAATCCGATACGTGACCGATGCCGCCGTCGGCCGTCTTGAGGTGGTAGCCCTTGACCTCGTCGGTGCTACGCAGATGGACGTCCGGTTGCGGTTTGTCCGTATCCGAGGTTGGCCTTTGCGGCTCATCGAGCACGGCGTCCGGCGACACACCTGTCGGATCATAGGCCGGGTAGGCGCCCATGCCCCAGAGGTTTGGACCACCCCAATAGGTCGGATAGCTGTAGTAGCGCAGATACTCGATCTCGTGCTGCCGCGATACCGGCTTGTGGGCGTCCAGCATTGGACTGTCCCTCACCTGCTGCCGGGAAAGGCCGACATGCACGACACTCGATCCCGGATCGGTGTGTTTCACCGAATACGGCGAAACCAGCACTTGCCGGTCGTTTAGCCAATTGCCTGTTTCGACCACCAGATAACGCACACCCCATGACTCGTCGTCGAAATAGGCCTGGCTAACTGAGCCGATGTCGCCGTCCACTGCGCTAACGGTGCTTCCGTGCAAGTCTCGTATGCTTCGTAACATGGTTTCTCTTCCCTGTGTTTCGACGAACGCGCGCATCACGCGCGTTCCTCGGCCTTAATTTCAAAGCGGCGCCTGTCGATCTGCTGACTGCGACTCGCATCGCAAGAAGAGGTGGTAGTGCGACCCGAGAGCGCTGCGCCGAGCGCCAGAAGCGATCCGGATGTGTTCCAGATGAAGTTCGTCCAAGCATGATTTTCTGTCGCTGGTCAACGATAGAAGACACACTACGCGCCCGCATGGGAAAAAGCGGTACGACAACGTACGGATGTCTGGCTACGGTCGCACGCACGATCCTCGTTGATCGTTACGGGACTTTTTCTGATCGCAGGCGGCCACCGGTCCGCTGACGCTTGCCGCGATCATTAGACGTGCTCTCGGCCTCACTGGGTTCTCGCGTGATTCGGTCCTTCTTGCCGATCTGAACGCCACCGTATAGATTTACCGAACCGCATTTGTGATCCCCTCCCGTGTCAATCACTGGGCACTCCGTCTTAGCCAGGCCAACATTGAGGTCGCGTCGCTGCTGACTGACACCTGTGAGATTCACGGCCGCGGCGGCCGCGACAAAAGACCGGAGCGCGATGAAGGCGATGGTTGGGACGGTTTCGCTGCCCCGCGCAAGACCCCGGGGAAGGCAGTGAGCTCACGCTCAAGCTGACGATCGCTACGTCCAGCTGCTCTTTTTATGTCAGCCTATAAGTGGAACGACCGCCGGCCGGTCGATGCGGTCGTTCGGGAAGACGAACCGGACAATGATTGTTGACCTTCGTACAATCCGCATGCATTGGCGTGCCGCAACCCGAAGTCCTGTCAAGGCGCGGATCGACGCCGCAATTTAGGCACGACTTATAATCTATCGCGTACCTGGCAGATTTGACTGACGCGAAGATTGCCGCATGGTGACGCGCTGCGACACAGCCCGCAAAGGTGTCGGAGCATTGCGTCTTCTATTCATATTTCGCCGTCAGGAAATCGTCAGCGAAAGCGGCGCGGTTCCGAGCGCGTTGCGGAGAGTGCGAAATGGCTCAAGGTCATAGCGAAAACGAAAACCATCTGCTGGCAGTGTTGCCTGACCTGGAGTGGGAGCGTCTGGCGCCATACCTGCTGGCCGTGGATATGCCGCTCGGCAGCGTGGTCTACGAATCCGGCGATCGCCTCAATTACGTTTATTTCCCTACCACCTGCATCGTGTCTTTGCTGTATGTGATGGAGGACGGTGCGTCCGCCGAAATCGCGATCGTCGGCAACGAAGGGCTCATTGGCATTGCGCTCTTCATGGGTGGTGAGACCACGCCCAGCCGCGCGGTCGTACAAAGCGCGGGGAAGGCGTATCGCCTGGACGCTCAAATCCTGAAAGAAGAATTTCATCGTGCAGGTCCTGTCCAGCGCCTTTTGCTCCGTTATACGCAGGCGCTGATCACCCAAATGGCGCAGACCGCCGTGTGCAACCGTCACCATTCGATCGACCAGCAGTTGTGCAGGTGGCTGCTGCTCAGCATAGACCGTCTCTCGTCAAACCAACTGAAGATGACGCAGGAACTGATCGCCAATATGCTGGGGGTGCGCCGCTCCGGTGTAACGGAGGCCGCGCTGAAATTGCAAGATGCGGGTTTGATTCGCTACAGCCATGGCCACATCGAGGTACTGGACAGGCCGGGAATCGAAACACGCGTGTGCGAATGTTACGGCGTAGTGAAGCGTGAATTCGAACGGCTGTTACCCGCTTTGAAAGCGCTATAGAAAGGGAGTGGGCTCGGTGAGCAAGGTTCACTGAGCGTTACAGAATAGCTATGCAACCACGCCCTTAAGATAACTCTTCTTATCTCTGTGGCAACGTTTCTGGACTAAACTCCCTGTCGTGAAAATGCGCCTCACGTCCTCCTCCGATTCCGTGCCAACACCGGACGGCTTTCCCGACGCCGACTCACTGGCCGCGCTGCGTGCCTGGTACGCAGGCCTGCCGGCGCGAGAGGCGATCGCGCGTTACCTGCCCGGTAGCGTAAGCGGGGGGCAGTCGGCGCGTGGCATCCTGGGACGCATCCGTCGCCAGCTGGTCGCCGTGGCTCGCGGTCTTCACCGGGACGATCTCGCCATGCTGTTCGGGCACCCGGTGTCCGAACGTATCGAGCGGGCCAGGGCGGTGCTGCACGCGATCGGGGTACTCGGGTCGCTAACGGTGCCAGTGCCGCAGGTCAGCGATGACATTGGCCGATGGTTCCCTGTACGGACCGTGAACGCACTGCGCACACACGGTATCGAGACGCTGGCCGATCTGACCGTGCGGATTCCCCGCCGGCGTCAGTGGTGGAAAGCGGTCGCCGGGCTGGGTCCGGCGAGTGCACGGCGGATCGAAGCGTTCTTCGCCGCGCATCCTGCACTGTCCGAGCGGGCGCGCGCCCTGATCGCGGTCCGCGGTCCTGGCGCAGTCGTCCCGTGGGAGTCGCTGCGGCTGCCACACGAGGTCGATGGCTCGGCGGGCGCTTTTCGCGCGCCTCGGCACACCTGCACGCTCGACGCCAACTGCAGCCGCTCGCAGAATTGCGTCAGCGAGTCATGCGTTGACCGGGCTTCGGTGAGCTGCGTCTCGATGAAGCCTGCGATATGCGGTAGTCCACCGATCGTCTGCCAGCCCGGTTCCGGTTGTGCCGTGCTGCTTCGACTCATGATTTGCGATCCCTGTACTGGTGGCATTGATGTCAGGCTCTCTTCACCTACGGTTTCGTCGCTCGAAGAAGGAACGATGGTAGTCGTCACACATGGCGATCAGGCCGGCCAGCGGTGTAGCTTACGGCCCACGGAATGTTACCGCGGTGGCCACCATAGCCTCCGCCTGGCACGCGCCCAGCTCTGGCGCGCGTGCCTGTGCCGTGTTGCACAACGTGCGCAGGGTGCGGCGCCGAAGTGGGGAGCGTGGTGGCTGCCCCGCTTACCCGCCCACGTCGTGTGCGGCCATGATCTCCAGCGCACGCACGAGGGCCGAGTGATCCAGGTCGGCGAAGCCATACGCCGCGCAGGTTTGCATCAACTGCGCAGCGTTCGCTGTCTGCGGTAACGCGACGCCGAGTTCGCGTGCGCCGGAAAGGGCGAGATTCAGGTCTTTCTGGTGCAGCCTGATCCGGAAGCCGGGGTCGAAGGTGCGCCTGATCATACGGTCGCCGTGCACCTCGAGGATGCGGCTTGCCGCAAAGCCACCCATCAACGCCTCGCGCACCCTGGCCGGATCGGCCCCGGCCTTGCTTGCGAAGAGCAGGGCTTCGCCAACGGCCGCGATGTTCAGCGCGACAATGATCTGGTTGGCGACCTTGCAGGTCTGGCCGTCGCCGTTGCCACCGACGAGCGTGATGTTCCTGCCCATCAGTTCGAGCAGCGGCTTGACGCGATCGAATGTAGTCTGCGGGCCGCCGACCATGATGGTCAGGCTTGCCGCACGGGCTCCCACTTCACTGCCGGAGACCGGTGCGTCGAGATAGTCGCAGCCGAGCCCGTTGATTTTCTTCGCAAAGTCCTTCGTGGCCATCGGGCTGATCGAACTCATGTCGACCACGGTCTTGCCAGGTCCCGACAGGCCTGCGGCTACTCCGTTCGCGCCAAACAGGACGGTCTCTACGTCGGGCGTATTGGGCACCATCGTAAAGATGATGTCGGCCTGGCGCGCGACCTCGGCCGCGTTCGGGCAGTTCGTGGCGAAACTCCGGGCAATGTTCTCCGGTATCCTGCCCTGGGTGTTCACGAACAGCTCGTGACCGGCCTGGATGAGGTGGCCCGCCATCGGCGCGCCCATGATGCCCAATCCTATGAATCCGAGTTTCATCAACATTCTCCCTGTGAGTGATCAGTACTGCGCTTCGATCGGCACGACGTCCGGCCCCATGAACCTGTCGATGAGCGCCTGTGTCGCAGTGCGGAATACACCGAGGTCGCTGCCCACCGCGACAAAGGTCGCACCCATTTCCAGGTAGCGGCGCGCATCGGCCTCAACCGGCGAGAGGATGCCCGCCGGTTTGCCGGCTGCCTTCGCCGCAGCGAAGACCGCCACAATCGCGTCCTGCACTTCGGCGTGCTTCATGTCGCCCAGGTGGCCGAGGCCGGCGGCCAGGTCCGACGGACCAATGAAGATGCCGTCGACGCCGTCCACCCGGGCAATGTCCGGCGCTGCGGCGACACCGGACCGGCTCTCGATCTGCACCATCAAGGCGATGTGATCGTTCACCTGCCTGAAATAGTCCGGCACCGTGCCGTAGCGATTGCCGCGGTGTGAGACGGACACACCACGCACGCCCTGCGGCGGGTAGCGCGTGGCCGCCACAGCCCGTTGCGCCTCAGCGGCACTTTCGACATAGGGAATGAGGAAGTTGCAGAAGCCGGCATCCAGCAGGCGTTTGATCTCGACCGTGTCGTTCGAGGAAGGGCGTACCACCGGTGCGCTCACGCTATCCTTCAGGGCCATCAGTTGCGGGATGAGACCGCTCACTTCGTTGGGCGCGTGTTCACAGTCGAGCAGCAGCCAGTCGAAGCCGGCTACGCCAAGTACTTCGGTCGTGATGGGGCTGGCCAGCGAGCACCAGCAGCCGATCAGCCGCTTTGCAGCGATCAGGTCCTGACGAAAGCGGTTCGGGATGCTGCGGTATGACGTGGAAGTGATAACCATGACAGGCACTCCTTTATCGATCAATGGGCTTGAAATGTGCTGGCTTCAAGCGTCAACCGGCGCGGAGGTGTCACCGCACCATGCAAGGCCGCTTCGCATCGAAGCGCCAATTGGGAATCAGGTAGTGCATCGCCACCGCGTCGTCGCGTGCCCCGAGGCCATACTTTTTGTAGAGCTGGTGCGCGCGCTCGACTTCCACCATATCGAGTTCGACGCCCAGTCCCGGTTGGTTGGGCACCTGGACCAGACCGCCGACAATCTGCAGCGGCTCTTTCGTCAGCCGCTGCCCGTCCTGCCAGATCCAGTGCGTGTCGATTGCCGTGACCTTGCCGGGCGCAGCCGCCGCCACATGGGTAAACATCGCCAGCGAGACGTCGAAGTGGTTGTTCGAATGCGAACCCCAGGTCAGACCGAAGTCGCGGCAGGTCTGTGCGACACGCACCGCGCCCGCCATGGTCCAGAAGTGCGGGTCGGCGAGCGGGATATCGACTGACTGCAGCGCAAGCGCATGCGTCATCTGCCGCCAGTCGGTCGCGACCATATTCGTGGCTGTCGGCAGGCCCGTGGCACGCCGGAACTCGGCCATCACCTCGCGCCCAGAAAATCCGTCCTCGGCGCCGCAGGGGTCTTCCGCATACGCGAGCACGCCGTGCATGTCGCGCATCAGACGGATCGCGTCCTTCAGTAGCCAGCCACCGTTCGGGTCGAGCGTGACGCGCGCCTCGGGAAACCGCTCGTGCAGCGCCGTGACCGCTTCGACTTCCTCCTCGCCGCGCAGCACACCGCCCTTCAGCTTGAAATCGTTGAAGCCATAGCGTGCATGGGCGGCTTCGGCAAGCCGCACGACGGTATCGACGGTCATCGCCGGTTCATGGCGCAGGCGCAACCAGTCGTCGATTGCATCGGGTGCGCTGTCGTATGGCAGATTGGTGGCGTTGCGGTCGCCGACATAGAACAGGTAGCCGAGCATTTCAACCGCGTCCCGTTGCTGGCCCTCGCCGAGCAGCGCGGCGACCGGCACATGGAGGTGCTGGCCCAGCAGATCGAGCAAGGCCGACTCCAGGGCGGTGACGACGTGGATTGTGGTGCGCAGGTCGAAGGTCTGCAGGCCACGCCCGCCCGCATCACGGTCCGCGAACTGCTCGCGCACCAGGCGCAGCACACGCTGGTAGTCGCCGATCGACTGTCCGGTGACGAGCGGCTTCGCATCCTCGAGCGTCTGGCGGATCTTCTCGCCACCTGGGATCTCGCCGACTCCCGTGCGGCCCGCGTTGTCATGCAGGATGACGAGGTTGCGCGTGAAAAACGGGCCGTGCGCGCCGCTCAGGTTCATCAGCATCGAATCGCGACCGGCGACCGGGATAACCTGCATTGATGCGATCAGTGGCGTGGAGGTGGTAGGCATGGCTAATACTCCAGAATGTAACTTAGTAGTCCTGCTGGTGGCAGGTGCCGCTTCATCGGGAACCCCGTCGCCGTGTGCCGGCAGGCGTGGGGGATCTAATCCGCGGTGAGGTTGCCCGTTTCGATCACCGTCTTCACAGGTGGGTCAGAACCCGTACAGCCCGGCGGGGTTGTCCACCCATATCTTTCGCCGCACCCGCTCATCGTCCGCACATCGCATCAGCCACTCGAGCAATAGCACGTCAGAGGGCTGGGGTTGAACATTGGGGTGCGGCCAGTTGCTCGCCCACAGGCAGCGTTCGGGGTAGTGCGCGACCAGCGTGCGTGCAAGGAGCGCCACGTCGTCATAGTCCGGCGGCCCGGCACGGGAGGTTTCGTACGGTGCCGAGAGCTTGATCCAGCAATGTCCGTGATCCAGCAGACGACGCAGGGACTGGAAGGCTTCGCTGTCCGGGTGCACGGGCTCCAGAAACTTGCCAATGTGATCGATGACCAGTCTGCCGGGCAGTCGGTTCAGGACGGATTCATGCCGCGGCAGTTCGCGCCCGTCGAGCTGCAGGTTGATGTTCCAGCCCAGCGGTGCGACGCGTGCCGCCATGGCCTCCAGACTGTCCCAGGGTAACAGACCACCGGGCAGCATCATGTAGCGGATACCTCGCACGCCGGCACAGTGCAAACGCGCCAGTTCCTCGTCGGTTACGCCCGGCGGCACCACCGCAATGCCGCGCGCTGCAGACCCCAGATGCTCCAGTGCGGCCAGCGTGCACCGGTTGTCGAACCCGTAACCGGTGGGTTGCACCACGATCACCCGCGTCAGGCCGAGAGACTGCTGCACCTTCTGATACGCCGGAACGGGCGCGTGCGGAGGGTGAAAAGTCGCATGAGTGGCGAGCGGATAGCCGTCTTCGTAGACGTGGATATGGCAGTCGCATGCGCCGGGGTAGGCCTGAACAGAGATTGGGTCCATGAGTGTTTCAGTCGTTGTGGAACACGTGAGCCTGGCCCGGTTCCCCGGAACCGGGCCCGCTGCCCGCCTGAACGCTATGCCCGAATTTGCGCAGCCGGGTCGCGTACGTCGCATTGATCGCACCGGTTGGCATCTTCCCCTGGAAGAGGGCTTCGACCTGCGCGACGGTCTCGAGCGCCTGATGTTCGATGGCTGCCGGGCTGAGTCCACCAATATGTGGTGTCGCGATCACCTGGGGATGTCGCGCCAGGGCGGGCGACGGCATCTGATCGGGCGCGCGGCCCACATCCAGCGCACATCCGGCGAGACGGCCGGACTCCAGCGCATGGAGCAGCGCGGCCTCATCGACCAGCTCACCGCGCGCTGCATTGATGAAGCAGGCGCCGGCTTTCATCGACGCAAACGCTCGGGCATTCATCAGGTTCTCCGTCGCCGAAGTGAGAGGCGCAAGGCATACGACGAAATCAGACTCGCCCAGCAACACCGGCAGTTGAACCTGCCGCAGCGCTTCGTGCTCGACGGTCGTATACGGATCCGCCACGAGCACCCGCATACCGAACGCGAGTGCCAGGTCGCACAGGTAGCGCGAAATCTGGCCATAGCCGATGACGCCCAGTGTGGCACCGCGCAGTTCGCGGCCCATGGCGGGTGCGGGCGGCTCGCCGCGATGGTAGGACTCGGCATAAGCGCTGATACCGCGTCCCAGGTCGAGCATCGTCGCGATGACCCATTCCGAAACCGCGGATACGAAGCCGGCGCTGGCCTGCGTGACCAGGATGCCGTGTGCGCTGGCAGCATCGATATCAATCGTGCGGATATCCACCGCGCAGCGAACGAAAGCGGCCAGTTCAGGCAGCGCGCTGAACAGAGCCCGCGGACCAGGCGTTTGCCGGTAGGCGATGATGACGTCGCTACCATGGGCCGCGGCAACCAGCTCGCCGGTCGTGAGCTCGCGCTGCTCCGGGTTGAACTTCACCTCGGCGATGGCCCGCAGCGCAGCGAGCGCCCTGTCACCAAAGTACCGCTGCAGCATGTCCCGGGGATGGCTGACAAAAACGGTGTTCATCTTTTGGCCTTCTGTGGCTTCGTGGCGGTTGCCCGTCCCCGTGCCCGGCCCGGAGGCGGCGCAACGGATTCGCGCTCGATCAGGTGGGTCGGGGTAAAAACCAGTTCGCTGGCATTCGACGCCTGGCCGGACTGACGGCTCATGGCCCGCTCGACCATCGCGCGCGCCATCTCGGTCACCGGTAATTGCACGGTGGTCAGCGACGGGTTGGAAATCGCGGACAGGAACAGACCGTCCATGCCGACGATCGACATATCCTCCGGCACGCGCAGGCCCGCTTCGCGCAGGCCCGCCATGAGTCCCAACGCCATCAGGTCGTTGACGGCGACGATGCCGGTGGGCGGTTCCGGATCATTGACCATCTGCTGCGCAAGGGCACGACCCACTTCGCTGAGGACCGCGTCGCCATACTCGTTCAGCGGCCCCCCATCCAGCACGCGGGCGTGCGCGCGCAGGCCGGCGTCACCAGCGGCGGCCAGAAATCCCCTGATCTTGTCGCTGCGGCTCATGGTCATGCCCGCCGCCGTGGCGAAGGCGAGGTGTGTGTGGCCATGGGCGATGAGATGGCGGGTGGCAAGACGCGCGGCCTCAAAGTTATCCGGCGTGACGTGGTCGACATCGGATAGCTCGCCGGGCGTGGCGCGCCGGTCATAGCTCACCACCACCATGCCGCGCTGTACCGCCCGTTCGAGATGGCGCTCGTCGGCGAGCGACGAGATCACAATCACGCGCCGAACGCCATGCGCGAGTAAATCCTCGAAGAAGGAGGCTTCCTTGTCCTGGTCGCGGTAGGTGTTGCCGATCAGGACCCGGTAACCGTACTGCTCCTGTGCGAACGTCTCGACCTCACGGGCGATGTAGCCGTACATCGGGTTCGCAATGGACGGGACCAGCAGGCCGAGCAGCGGCGTCTGACCAGTCTTGAGCTGGCGTGCCAGCGTATTGGGCCGGAACTGCAGCGCGGTGATGGCCGCCTCGACGCGCGCCAGGGTTTCCTGGCGCATCCTGTCGGTGCGGCCGTTGAGCACATTGGACACCGTGCTCACCGAGACGGCAGCGTGTCGGGCAACGTCTTGAATCGTACTCACAAGATCCTCGGTCAATCGGCTACATTCCCAGTCGGGTTGGCAGCCATAGGGAGAAAGCGGGGACGAGCACCAGCACCACCAGCGTGATGAAGAGCACCGCCAGGTATTTCAGCATGGGGCGCGCCACGTCTTTCATATGCGTCCCGGTGATCGCGCAGGTGGCAAAGAGTCCCAAACCGACAGGGGGCGCGAACAGTCCGAAGCCCATCGCCACCACTACGACCGTCCCGAAGTGCAGCGGATTGATGCCCAGCTGAAGCGCAATGGGTGTCAGCAGCGGACCGAAGATGATCAACGCGGGGGCGCCTTCCAGCACCGCGCCGAACACGATCATGATCAGCACCGACAGCAGCAGGAACATCGTGGCGCCATAGTGGTGTCCGAACGCCATCATTGTGTCCGTGACCAGCCCGGGGATCTGCTCGATGGTCAACGCGAACGATACGCTGGAGGCCGCTGCAACGATGAACAGGATACTGCCCGCCATGGACGCCGAGCGAACAAAAAGACGCGTGACGGATCGCAACGTCAACTCGCGGAATGCAAGCCAGCCCGCCACCAGCGCGTACACAACGGCGAACGCGGACACCTCGGTCGAGGTCGCGACACCGGAGGTCACCCCTTTGCCGATCATCGTGATCATGACCAGTGCAACCAGCGCACCGCCCAGCAGCGGCAGCAGCGGCCTGCGGCGTGCGAAGGCGTCGTCGGGGTTGATCTTGCGGCCGAAGACAACCGCCACGATGCCGAGCGAGACCGCGAGCACGGCGGCGGGTACGACGCCGGCCAGGAACAGCCCCGCGATGGAAATGTTCGCCACGAAGCCCATGATGATCATGTTGACGCACGGTGGAATGGTCTCGGCCATCACCGCACTGCACGCCAGCAGGGCGGCCGCCTCGTTCGGATCCTGGCCGGTCTGCCGTACCGCCGGCATGATGACGCCGCCCACCGCAGCAATGTCGGCCAGCTTGGAACCGGATACGCCCGAGAAGAACGCCGTTGCGGTGATCGTGATCAGTCCGAGGCCGCCGCGCACGCGCCCGAATACGCGCAGCAGCAACTCGATCAGCCGCGACGACATGCCATTGGATTCCATCAGCAGCCCCGCAAGCACAAAAAACGGCACCGCGAGCAACACGAAATGATCCGTTCCAGCCATCACCTGCTGGGAATAGACGAGCATCGGCAAGCTTGGCTCGGCGAGGAAGTAGAGGAGTGCCGAGAAGGCCAGCACGAAGCAGATCGGCATCCCGAGCACGAGCCCGCCGACAAATCCGGCGGCGAGCAGAAGGCCAGGCTTGAGCGCGTTGCCGGGAACGAACGTGTTCCAGGCGACGACGGCCGCGGCCAGCGCCGCGCACGTAAGCAGGGAACCCAGCACGACCCTGATCGTCCCATTGACGGCGTTCGCCACGGCAAACAGGGTCATGAACAGGCTGCCGACCACGAGCGGATACACATTGATCCAGCCCGGCAGACCGCTCGGTGTCGTCTGCCCATACGAATCGACCAGCAGCAGGCAGGACGAAAAGCAGAGGCTGACCGACACGCCCGCAATGATCCAGTGGCCCGCATGAATCATCGCCGGTTGCCACCGCCCTGGCAGCAGCCCGCGAAACAGATCCACGCCCACGTGCTGGCTGCGTCCGAGCACCGTTGCGGCACCGAAGAACACGAGTACGACCATCAGGGCGCTGGCAATTTCCTCGGCCCAGTCCACCGGATCATGCAGAAAATAGCGGTAGATGACCGATACGAACACCACGATCACATCAGCTGCGAGCACCAGTCCGGACAGGTATTCTGTCATTCGCATGAGAGCGGCCAGCGGGCGCCCCAAAGCCGTGTTCTGGCGGAATCCGGGTGGCATAGGCAATTCCGTTTCTGGCCCGGGCGTAGCGGAGAAAGCAGTCATGGTTCACCCCCTGACGGCAGCGATGGCGGAGAAAAGCGGCGCCGTTGCCGGATATTGCCTGGCAAAGCTCTGGTACAACCCACTCTGCAATTCGCGGCGCACGGCGTCGCGCTCGCCTGGCGCCATCGGATAGAACGTCATTCCGTGCTGCCTGAGTTCCTGCTCAGCCCGCGTCGCCTTGTCGGTCGCTACCGCGCGCTGTTGCGCGGTGGCGTCATTCACGGCTTTAAGAAACGCGGGGCGCAGATTGACTGGAATCCTGTCCATCGCACGCTTGCCCATCACCACGACCAGCGGACTGAAGACATGCCGGGTCTGCCAGCACGATTTCACGACTTCATTGAATTTGCTGGAGAGAACTGTCGCCGGGTCGTGTTCGAGGCCGTCGACGACACCGGTTTGCAGGGCCATGTAGAGTTCGCCAAACTGAATCGGCGTCGGGACGGCGCCCATGACCTTGAAGGTCTCAATAAATGCGGGCGTGGGCAGTACCCGCAACTTGACACCCTTGAGTTCTGCGAGCGAACGCACGGGCTTCTTGGTGAAGACGCTGCGTGCCCCGAATTGCGATGCCCAGGTCAGGATGGTGCAGCCGGAGCGCTTTTGCAACAGTTCGTTCAGGCTTGTCCCGACCGTGCCATCCAGCACGCTGGCTTCATGGGCGTAGCTGTCGAACAGGTAGCCGAGGTCGAGCATCCCCAGTTCCGGCGCGACCGTGGCCCAGATGGACGATCCGGCCGCCATCATGTCAATGGCGCCGATCTTGACCTGTTGCACGGCATCGCTTTCCTTCCCGAGCTGGCTGTTAGGGAAGTAGCCAATCCTGATGCTGTCGCCGACGCTGGCTTTCAGGTTCGCCGCGAAGTGCTGATACCACACATAGTGCGAGGCATTCTGGTCAGCCGGCATCGAGGATGAAAAGCGCAACGTGACCGGCGACTGGGCGCGCGCTACCGAGGGAATCGCCGTGACAGCCGCCACGGATGCAGCCGAGGCGACCTGAAGGAACTGTCGCCGGGAAATCGAAGCCATGCTTTGTCTCCTGTGAGACCGCGAAAGGAAGGCGGCCTTGTGTATCGGTTTAGTGTATCGTTTTAGTATATCGATACACTAGGTCGATTCCGCACTGTCAACCATTGAGGTTTTCCCTGATCCGAACCATTTCGGCTGCAACAGACCCGCTGGCAGAAGCGCTGTGCCCCGAATCGCTGGCGGGCAGCATAATGCGGGCCAGTGTGGACATAGCGCGAGATCGTGTTCGCGAGTGCCGGTCACGGACGGGATCTACCTGATGTCCGCCGGGAGTGGACGCTTCAGCGAGTTGATCGGGCGGCTTGGCTGGATTCCCGCTAAAACGTAAAGCCTGCAGTTCGTCAACGCGGTTGATCGGGTAATCAGCGATGCCGGTCAGAACAGGCACGGGTAACTTTCGCGAACCCGGGTATGCGGCACCGCTGCAGAAGCAAGCCCGGTGCGGGTCTTTCCCCAGCGCGCCGGTCTGCCGAAGCGGGAATGGGCTTCGCAAGACGTGTCAGAAAAACGCGACGCGGTCCGCGCCTGTTGTATTTCTGTCAGCGGCTTATGCCTCGCGGGGACGCGCACAGACGAGGGACGGCCCGATCACGCGGCGACGAGGTGGTGGATCATGGGAAGCGCGAGGAAGAAAGCCGAAGGAATGCGAAGTTTCCTGGTGATCAGGGCGCTTACGGCCATGCGCAGGGGGCCGCCCTGCGTGTCGTGTGTGTGATGCAGACGGCGGGGGCGCGAGCCTCGAGGCTGCGCCCGGGCATGCATATCCGAGCAGATCGCGCCGACGCGCACGCGAAGACGTTGCAATGCTGCCTGGCTCTTTTTCTACCCATCCTGTGTTGGGCGGTTACGGTTTGTCCTCACCCGGGTGCAGACTCATTGGAATGTCGCCGGCCAGTTCTCTCTCCACTTCGGCAGCAGTCTCGGCCCGATTGAAGAAAGCGTTGAGCGCAATGGCAAGAATCGCGGCCAGGGTGATGCCGCTGTGGGTCAGCGGCGCACTCCATTGCGGCAGGCGATGAAAGAACGTCGGGGCGACGAGTGGCACCACGCCGGCCCCCAGACTGATCGCGACAATGAGCAGGTTGTTCTTGCTCTCGTAGTTCACCTTGCTGAGGATCTTGATCCCCGTTGCGGCGACCATTCCGAACATCGCGATGCCTGCTCCGCCCAGCACGACAACCGGGATCGAGGCGATGATGTTCGACAGTTTCGGCAGCAGACCCAGCGACAGGAGAATCGCGCCGGACACGACCACCACCCAGCGGCTGCGCACGCCGGTGATGCCGACCAGCCCGATGTTCTGCGAGAACGACGAATGCGCAAACGTGTTGAAGATGCCACCGATCACGGTCCCGAGGCCGTCAGTGCGCAGCCCGCGCGCCGCATCGTCGCGCTTGACCGGCCGGCTGGTGATCTCGCCAAGCGCGAGGAACATGCCGAGCGATTCCACCATGATGACGATCATGACCAGACATAACGACGCGATGGCCGCGAGATCGAAGGTCGGCAAGCCAAATGCGAATGGATAGACCGGTGCAAACCAGGCTGCCTGGCCGACCCCGCTGAAGTTCACCAGACCGAAGGCGAGCGCGATCAGGAAGCCGACGATCATCCCCAGCAGCACCGAGATATTCGCCAGAAAGCCCCTGAGGTACTTGTTG
>DASZCB010000727.1:0-5000 GCA_035943575.1 Rhodanobacter sp.
AAGCCACCCCCGAGTCCGCCGCCCTCAAATCCACTGCCATAGTAATTGCCACTAACCTTAACCACTGGCAGATCTGTTGTTGGTTTAGGATCAACGGCATGGGCCTGATGGGGCAAGACGAGTAGCCCCGAGGCGATCGCAAGGAACAAGAAAAAGCGTGGCAAGGGACTTGTTCGGACCTGTGGCCATAGCGCACTGGCTCTGGCGTTTCTTCCTTTGTCCTGCAGCGCAGGCAAACCCCATGCGACTGCCGACAGGCAGCTCCCTTGCCGAATCAACTTCATGTCTTCCCCTGTCCGATATGACACCTAAACCCGCCCGGAGATTCGGACTTCGGTGGCCGTATTGTCAACAAGCAAGTTCTTGCGAAACAGGATCGTTGCAAGCCAGGCGCCGTGCATCACAAACCCAATTCTTGAGGTGAAAAATTGCTACGAGGAGGGGAAACGGAATCATATGCACTCTACTCGGCTGGCCAAACCATAGCTTTGCAAAGGTGCCCAATCCTTAGTTGGCCCTCATCATCGAATGCATGAAAAAACCCGCGAGCGTATCGATTCGTGCGCTCGCGAGCCGTCCAGACGAACGTTAGCCACAGCTGGCCGAACGAACAGCAACACCCTAACCTCCAATCAGCGGACGACGGCGCGGCGTATTCAAGCACCGCTGAAAGCATGCTGCCAGTCGATCGATCTCCTTTAGACATTGCCCCTCCAAAAGAGGCTGAATTTCTTGCTGCCACCATGCGCGCCAAGGCATTTCCTTATCAGACTTCGGTAATAGAAGTCGCCCGAACTGCTCCGACCCCGCCAACGTTCTCGCGGCGAACATCAGATAAGTTCTTCGCCATTGCGTGTTGCTCGTTTGACGAATGCCATCCATGGTGTGCTCCCAGCGGATCAGGTGCCGAGGCATCTGCACATATTCAAACGAACAATCCGTTACTACATTTTGATTCCGTTTAGCGGCAAGACTTTGCACTCCCCACAATGATCGAGCTGTCGCTTTAACCAGCTCTTTTGCACATGCCTGAATCCTGGGCCTCATACCATTCTTTCCGTCTGGCGGCGAAATCAACGGAGCAACCGAAGGCTTTTCCACCGAGCGCTGGAGCAGCCACAAGTAGTTCACTCCCCTCGTGATGCTGATGCCTTCAAATCCCCGAGACTTCCGCTTAACCGTCAAGCGCGCTGACGCAAGATCTTCTCGGGAAAAGTCCGGGATATCATCGAGTCCATTGTGGGGGTCCTACAGCCAGCCTCTAGGCAAAAGCCCGCAGCTGAAGCAGTCGACCTCTCGCCACGAGAACAGCGGGTAGGTTCGCAGCCATGCTGACGTCGGTCCGACTTTCGACATCACTGACACACCACTGAAAAGTAGTAGCGGTGCGGTCGGCACAAGGCCTGACTCAGGAAATCCGTCGTATCCTTGGCAGCTGACTCTCCCTGCAGGAAGGCACAGCAATGGACAAGGTTTACCCAAGCGCAGCCAAGGCCCTCGACGGCCTGTTGTCCGATGGCATGACGATCGCAGCCGGCGGCTTCGGCCTGTGCGGTATCCCCGAGAACCTGATCGGCGCGCTGCTGGAGGCCGGTACTAAGGGGCTGACCATCGTCGGCAACAACGCTGGCGTGGACGATTTCGGTATGGGTCCATTGCTGAAGACGCATCAGGTGAAATGCGTGTACGCCTCTTACGTGGGCGAGAACAAGGAGTTCGAGCGCCAGGTGCTGGCCGGTGAGCTGGAGCTGCATCTGACTCCGCAGGGCACGCTGGCCGAGAAGCTGCGCGCCGGCGGCGCCGGCATCCCCGGTTTCTACACGCGTACCGGCTTCGGCACCAAGCTGGCCGAGGGCAAGGAGACCAAGGTCTTCGGCGACAAAGAATATGTGCTTGAAGAAGCCATTACTGCCGACCTGTCGATCGTGAAGGCATGGAAAGGCGACGCGCACGGCAACCTGGTATTCCACGAGACCGCACGCAACTTCAATCCGATGATTGCCACTTGCGGCAAGATCTGCGTGGCCGAAGTCGAGGAACTGGTACCGGTCGGCTCGATCGATCCTGATGGCGTGCATGTGCCGGGCATCTATGTCGACCGCATTGTGCAGGGCGCGAAGTACGAGAAGCGGATCGAGTTCCGTACCATCGCCGGTGTGGTCGGCAGCAAGGAAAGCCCGATCCGCGTGGCGATGGCCAGGCGCGCCGCGCAGGAGCTGCAGGACGGCTTCTATGTGAACCTGGGCATCGGCATCCCGACGATGGTGGCGAATTACATTCCCGACGGCATCAACGTCACCCTGCAGTCGGAAAACGGCCTGCTCGGCATCGGCCCGTTCCCGACCGAAGCGCAGATCGACCCCGATCTGATCAATGCCGGCAAGCAGACCATCACCACGCTGCCCGGCTCGAGCTTCTTCTCCAGCGCCGAATCGTTCGCGATGATTCGCGGCGGGCATATCGACCTGTCGATCCTCGGTGGCCTGGAAGTCTCCGCGCACGGCGATCTGGCGAACTGGATGGTGCCGGGCAAGATGGTGAAAGGCCCCGGCGGCGCGATGGATCTGGTCAGCGGCGTCAAGCGCGTAGTGGTGCTGATGGAGCACAACGCGAAGGACGGCACGCCGAAGATCAGGACCGAATGCGAACTGCCGCTGACCGGCAAGCAGGTGGTGGATCTGATCATCACCGATCTGTGCGTGTTCAAGGTCAACAAGGGCGACGGGCTGGTACTGATCGAACTCAACGAGGGCGTCAGCCTCGACGACGTGAAGGCGAAAACCGGCTGTGCGTTCGACGTGGATCCGGCGCTGAAAATCGGCTGATCGGAACCTCACGCAGGGCTGGCACAGCCCGCAGGCTTTTGGGCCTGGCTGCGCCCGCCCTACGAAGCCCGTTCTGCAGGTACGTCAGCCGACAGCGGATGCGGAAAACGGATGCGCGCGATGTTTTCCTCACCGACGCGCGTCTGCAATTCCAGCGGCCAGCCGAAGCGATCGCTGATTCGCTGAGCGATCGCCAGCTCGAAACCGTGCCGGTCGACGCCATGCACGCGCGGCGGACGCGAGCTGTCGCCAGATATGTGCGGATCTGCATGGTTGCTCACGTTCACCGCACCGGGCATCACGCAAATCACCACGCGACCCTGCTCGGTCTGCTGGCAGGCATTGCGGATCAACTGCCAGCACAGCACCGAAAAGGCCTGCGCCGAACCTCTCAGCGCAAAACGCGCCGGCTCCTCAAGCAACAACTCGATCGGCCGGCCGGTCAGCAGCTCGCGGGCGGATTCCAGCTCCTGCCGCAACACGTCGTTGACGACGAAGTATTCGTGATCCGCCGCGGTGTCCGTTTCGCGCGCGAGGATCAGCAGCGCCGCAACCAACACTTCCATCTCGCGCGCAGCACGTTTAATCCGGCGCACCGAACGGGCACCGAAATCGCTGAGGCCTTCTTCCTCGGCCAGCATGTCGACCGACATCTTGATCACGGTGAGTGGGCTACGCAGTTCGTGGCTGGCGTCGCGGGTGAAGTTGCGCTCGCGCTGGTTGTAGTCGGCGATACGCGTGGCGAATCCATGCAGTCCACGGGCCAGCGCGGCCACGTCGGCGTCGGTGTGGGCTGACATCTGATCCAGATGGAGTGCTGCCGGATCGAGTTGCTGCCCGTCCCAGCGGTTGATCTGGCGGGCCAGCGCACGCACCGGGCGCCACTCGCGACGGGTCGCGAGCCAGGCAATCGCAGTGGTGATGACGATCACACCGATCACCGCGGCAGTCGACACGACGCTGTAGATGCCCAGAATGCAGATGATCGCCACGATCAGGAACTGCAACCCGAACACCCACGCGATCCGTCGCCGGAACGCACCCACACGAAAGGTGACTGCTTTGACCTTGCTATCCATTACATGCTTTCGCCCTGTCGATGCAATGTCAGGCCGTCTGGGTCGTCGACGCCACTTCTGATTCCAGATCCGCGAGGCGATAACCAGCCGAATGGATGGTGTGTAACAGGGGTCGTGCGAAGGGTTTGTCTATGACCCGGCGCAGGTTGTACAGATGCGAGCGCAAGGTGTCTGAGTCGGGCAATGTATCGCCCCAGATCTCGCGCTCGATGTCGCGTCGGCTGACCACTCGCGGCGATTCACGCATCAGGATCGCCAGCAGCTTCAGCCCGATCGGCGACACGGTCAGCTCCTGGCCTCCGCGGGTCAATCGCAACGTGGCGGTATCCAGGGTCATGTCGCCGACGGTGAGCACTTCGGTCGACACCTGGCGGCGATCGCGGCGGATCAACGCACGCAGGCGCGCCTCCAGTTCGCGCACCTCGAAGGGTTTCACCAGATAATCATCGGCGCCCGCTTCGAGGCCGACCAGCTTGTCCTCCAGAGTGTCGCGTGCAGTCAGCATCAACACCGGCGTGGATTTCTTGGCTTCCTTGCGCAGCTTGCGGCACACCTCCAGACCATCCAGGCCAGGCAGCATCAGATCCAGCACGATCACGTCATAGCTGTTGGACACCGCCAGATGCAGGCCGCTGACGCCATCGGCGGCATAGTCGACCGAGTAGCCGCGCCGTTCGAGAAACTCGCCCACCATCTCGGCGATCTGGCGATTGTCTTCGACCAGCAGAATCAGTCCGGCTTGTTCGTCATGTATGGTCATATCGTCCCTACCCACCTTGGCCTTCACATAGGTGAAGAGCTAACCGTCGTTGGGGTGAGGACCGCGTGAAATGGCTGGCGGCGGTTCAGAACAGATTGGGTTTGCGCACCCATGCAGCAGCGGCTGAAGCTGTTTCCAGACCAGGTCGAGCACCTGCGGTTCCGCGCTGGCCAGCGGATGCAGGCCATCGTCCTGCATTTTCGCGGGATCCAGTGCGATGCCGTCGAGCAGGAACGGCACCAACGCCGTGCGCCGGGTGTGCGCCAGATCCGCATAGACCGCGCGCAGCCCGTCGCGATATTGCGGGCCGTAGTTCACTGGCAACTCAATGCCTAC
>DASZCB010000728.1:0-2684 GCA_035943575.1 Rhodanobacter sp.
TGGCGTCATGACTGTGGAAGCTGGCGACGCTGATCTCGCCCAACGCGGTTTCCAGCGCGTGGCTGTCGATCGGGTAGTTCTCGAATACGTACAAGCTGTCGAACAGCGGACCGAGGTCGGCCAATTGCTGGATCTCGGCCAAGTCCAGATGCTGGTGTTCGATTAGTCCGGCCTGCTGCGCCTGCGAGTGTTGCAAGACCTCGGCCAGCATCTGCGATGCCTGCCAGTGCAGGCGGATCGGCAAGGTATTGATGAAGAGTCCGACCATGCGGCCCACATCGGGCAGCTCCGGCGGGCGGCCGGACACGGTGCCGCCGAACACGACATCATTGCGCCCGCACAGATGACCTAGCAGCAAGCCCCATGCGCTTTGCAGCACACTGTTGAGCGTGAGCCCAAGCTTGCGCGCTTGCTGACCAAGCCGGCGAGTCAGCGCTTCCGGTAATTGCCAGGCATGATTGTGTTGCGCGGTGTTGGCGCCGGTATGCGCGGGTACGAGCAAGGTGGGTTGTTCCAGTCCTTCCAGCACGTCACTCCATGCACGTCGTGCCGCATCGCGATCGCGTCGCGCAAGCCAACCGAGGTAATCGCGATAAGGCGTCGGATGCGACAGGCGTTGCGGCTTGCCGCGCGCTGCGGTGTACAGATTGAAAAGCTCCTGCGTGAGAACGGGCAGCGACCAGCCATCGAGCAGAATGTGGTGATTGGTGAGCAGTAGCTGGTGCTGGTCGCTGGCCAGCCTTATCAAGGTAAAGCGCAGCAGCGGCGGGCAGGCCAGATCGAAACGAGTCTGGCGATCCTGCACCACGATATGCGTGGCCTGCTCCGTACGCGTCTGCGCATCGAGCATGCTGAGATCATGCCAGCGCCAGTCCAGCGGTACTTCGCGCGGCAGCAGCTGAACCGGTTCGGCGCCGTGGTGCTGTATGAAGCATGCGCCCAGCTGCGGATGGCGTTGCAGCAGCGCATGCGCGGCCTGTTGCAGCGCGGACTCGTCCAGCTTGCCACGCAATTCGAAACACACCTGTACGGCGTAGGCGTCTGGGCCTTGTGTGTCGTACAGGGCGTGGAACAACAGGCCCTTCTGCAGTGGCGACAATGGCAGAATGTCGCGCAGCGGATAACGCGCTTCGAGTGCTTCGATCTGTGTCTGCTCGAGCGTGACAAGCGGCAGGTCAGAAGGCGTCAGGCCACCAGCTTGCGGCAGCTCCAGGTGCATGACTATCGCCTGCAACGCACGCATGTAAGTACCGGCAAGATCGTCGATCTGCGCGTGCGTGAACAACTCACCAGCCCACGACCAGGTGGCGACGAACTCGGCGCCGTCCGGTAGCTCGCGGGTGAGCGAATTCAACTCGATCGGATGCGCTGGTGGCATGGCAGGATCGCCATGCACGCCAGTCTGTTCGACGGCAATGCCCCAATCCTGCGTTTGCGCAACGGGGAAGCGACCGAGGTAGTTGAAGCTGATCTGTGGTTCGCTGAAAGCCGCAAGCTTGGGCGCGGCATCGCTGTCGAGATAACGCAGCAATCCGTAGCCAAGACCATGATCGGGCAGGGCACGAAGCTGTTCCTTGACGCGCTTGATGGTGCGCCCTAGCGCATGACCACCGCGCAAAGCATCGTCGAGATCGATGCCGGCAAGATCCAACCGTAGCGGGAACAAGCTAGTAAACCAGCCGACCGTGCGCGAGAGATCGATGCCTGCACTATGGATATCGGTACCGCCGGTTTCGCGGCCGTGACCTTCCAGATCGAGCAGGACATTCGAGACGTGCGAATCGGTATGACGGCGACGCCAGTCGGCGACCGCCACGGCGAAAGCGCTCAGCAGGATGTCGTTGACCTGGCCGTGGAAACGCGCCGGCGCATCGGTCAGCAATCGTTTGGTCGCATCCGCTGGCAGGCTGACGCTGAGCTGCTGCATGGTATGACCGGTATCGTGTTGCGGATCGAACGGTCGTGCGGACAGCAAGGGATCGGGCGCTGCCAGTATCTGTGTCCACAACGGCAGCTCTGCTTGCCGTGCAGCCGAACCGGCGTTGTCGACAAGATGCGTCGCCCAGCGACGGAACGAATGGCTCGATGTTTCCAGCGTCGGCGTGCGCCCTGTGCTGATTGCCTGCCATGCCTGCTGCAAGGCAGGCAGCAGGATGCGCCACGACACGCCATCGACGGCCAGATGATGGATCACCAGCAATAGACGTCCGGATTGCTCAGCGGCGTCGAACCACACGGCCTGCAGCATCACGCCTTGCTGTGGCACGAGTCGGCATTCGGCAGCTTGTGCTTGTTCGGTCAAGCAAGCTTGCAACTGCACTTCGTCGAGACCGGCGATATCGACCCGCTGCAAGAGCGCGCGTGCATCGAGATGCCCCCGCACAGGAATATTGAGACACCAGCCATCCAGCGCGGAAGGTTCGGCAAGCTGCATACGCAGCGCATCATGATGATCGAGCAAGGTCTGCAAGGCCGCCGCAAGATCGTCTTCGCGCAGCGCGGCGGGGACTTGCAGCAGGACCGATTGGCAGAAGCGATCGAACGGTACTTCGCGCTCGAACAACCACCGCATGATCGGTGTCGGCGTCAAATCGCCGTGCGCGATGTCTTCCACCGCAGCCACTTCTTCGCTTTCCAGCGGACGCGCGACCAAGGCCAGCGCAGCGACGCTCTGGTTCTGGAAC
>DASZCB010000729.1:0-3098 GCA_035943575.1 Rhodanobacter sp.
ATCGGACCCGGCATGCGAAGCTCGTACTGGTGGGTCGCTCTGGCCTGCCGCCGCGCGACGAATGGGCCGGTGTCCTGGCCGCGGGCCAGGATGACCGGGTGACCGAGCGGGTGCGCAAGATCGGTGGCCTGATCGAGGCCGGCGCGGAGGTGCTGATCATCACCGCGGACGTGGCCGACCCGGTGCAGATGGAAGATGCCGTGCGTCAGGCGCTTGAGCGGTTCGGGACGATCAATGGTGTGTTCCACGCAGCGGGCCTGCCCGGCCAGGGCCTGACTCAGCTGAAAACCGCACAGGCCGCTGCGATCGTCATGGCACCGAAGATCCAGGGCACGCTGGCGCTCGATCGCGCGTTCTCGGGCGTGGATCTGGATTTCATGATCCTGGTCTCGTCGATCGCGTCGATCGCTGGCGGCGGCCCCGGCCAGATCGACTACTGCGCAGCGAACGCGTTTATGGATGCGTTCGCGCAGCGTCACCATGCGAAGCATGGCGTGACGGTATCGATCAACTTCGGCGAATGGCAATGGGATGCATGGAGCGATGGCCTGAAGGGCTATCAACCGGAAATGCAGGAAGCGCTCAGGCAGCATCGTCGGCAGTTCGGCATTACCTTCGAAGAGGGCATGGAGGGTATCCGCCGCATTCTTGCCATCGATGTGCCGCAGATGATCCTGCTGCCCGAGGATGCGGTGGCGATCATCGAGGGCAGCAACAGCTGCGCGGTTACCACCATATCGAACGCGGTGCAGCAGACCCGCGGCGGCCGTTCCACCGCCTATCCGCGCCCTGCGTTGTCCAGTCAGTTCATCGCGGCCAGCAACGAGATGGAACGCAAGATCGCTGCGGTCTGGCAGCGCGCGTTGGGTATCGACCAGATCGGCACCAAGGACAACTTCTTCGATCTCGGCGGCAATTCGCTGGTGGGCTTGCAGGTGGTCGCCGAGTTGCGCAAGGAACTCGAGGTCGAACTGACCCAGGTGGTGCTGTATCAGGCACCGACCATCGATGCCCTGGTGCGACTGCTGTCACCGGCGCAGGAAGTCGGGCAGGAAGAAAGCGCAGGTCAGCTGCTGGCGGAGCGCCGCGGAAAAGTCAGGCAGGGGCGTAGCTCGAACGACATCGCCCTGATCGGCATGTCCGGTCGTTTCCCCGGTGCGCGGACGCCGCAAGAGTTGTGGAAGAACCTCAGCACGGGTGTGGAGTCGGTAACGTTCTACACCGAGGCCGAGTTGCTCGAAGCCGGTGTCAGCCCAGCGAAACTGCGCAATCCGAATTACGTGCGTGCGGGTTATGACGTCGAGGGCTTTGATCTGTTCGACGCGATGTTGTTTGCTTATGCGCCACGCGAAGCGGAACTCATCGACCCGCAGCATCGGCAACTCCTCGAGTGCGCCTGGGAAGCGCTCGAAGACGCCGCCTGCGATCCGGAACGCTACGCGGGCATGATCGGCATCTTCGCCGGATCGAACGCGAGTGCGTACGTACACAATTTGTTGTCCCGCTCGGATTTGATGGATTCGCCGGTCGCGGGGCTGCAGATCGGCATCGGTAACAGCAACGATGCGTTGGCGACGCGGGTCGCCTACAAGTTGAACCTGAGAGGCCCGGCGATCTCGGTGCAGACCTTCTGCTCGACCTCGGGCGTGGCTATGCATTTCGCCTGCAAGAGTCTGTTGCTCGGCGAATGCGACGTCGCCATGGCCGGTGGCGTGCACATCGCCATCAGCGGCAAGGCCGGGTATATGTTTGAAGAGGGCAGCATCGACTCGCCCGACGGCCATACCCGTACGTTTGATATCCAGTCAAAAGGCACGGTACTCGGCGACGGTGTCGGTATGGTGGTATTCAAGCGCCTGGAAGATGCGCTGGCCGATGGCGATCACATCTATGCGGTGGTGAAGGGTTCGGCCATCAACAACGATGGTTCCTTCAAAGTGGGCTACACGGCGCCAAGCGTGGAAGGCCAATCCATCGCCATCGCCGAGGCCTTGGCGGTGGCGGGCGTCGACGCTGGCAGCATCGGCTTCGTGGAGACCCACGGTACGGCGACCGAACTGGGCGACCCGATCGAAGTAGCGGCACTGACCAAGGCGTATCGCGGTACTACCGCTGGCGTCGGCTACTGCGCGCTCGGCTCGGTCAAGCCCAATATCGGCCATCTGGATCGTGCCTCGGGTGTCACTGGAATGATCAAAGCGGTGCTGTCCTTGCAGCACGAGTTGATTACCCAGGTACTGAACTTCACGGCACCCAATCCGAATATCGATTTCGCCAACAGTCCGTTCTTTGTCCCCGATAAGCCAGTGGCCTGGCCACGCGGCGAAACCGTGCGCCGCGCCGGCGTGAATGTGCTGGGCTTGGGTGGCACCAATGTGCACTTCATTCTGGAAGAAGCGCCACTGATCGAAGCATCCAGTGTCTCCAGGGCCGCCCAGTTGCTGTTGCTTTCGGCGAAGACGCAGGTCTCACTCGATGGCATGTCGTCGCGGTTGAGCGCGCATCTGCAGGAACATCCCGAGCAAGACCTGGCGGACGTGGCTTATACGCTGCAGACGGGTCGCAAGCGGCTGGAGTACCGCAAGGCGGTGGTGTGCAACGAACGTGGCGAGGCGATCGCCGCGCTGGCGCAAGGGGGCGAGCAGGGTCATCTGCCGCCGAACGCGAAGCCGTCGGTGGTGTTCATGTTCCCGGGCGTGGGCGATCACTACCCGGACATGGCGGCGGACCTGTACCGGACCGAGGTGGTGTTCCGCGAGCTGGTAGACCATTGCTGCGCGGTGCTGGAGCCGGTGGTCGGGCTGGATCTGCGCGAGGTGTTGTTTACGCCGGGCGGGCTGTCGGGCGAACCGCGAGCGGCGATGGATCTGAAGGCGCTGCTCAAGCGCGGCGAGCAGGGTGCGCGTTCGGAAGGTCGCCTGCAGGAAACCTGGCTGGCGCAGCCGGCGGTGTTCGTTATCGAGTACAGCCTGGCGCAGTTGCTGATGAGCTGGGGTATCCAGCCGCAGGCGATGATCGGCTACAGCCTGGGCGAGTTCGTGGCCGCGGCGGTGGCGGGGAGTCTGGAGCTGGAGGACGCGCTGCGTTTGGTGGCCTTG
>DASZCB010000730.1:0-1532 GCA_035943575.1 Rhodanobacter sp.
GCACGTCAATAAGACCGAGAGCGCGGTGCGCATCACGCACCTGCCGACCGGCATCGCGGTGGCGTGCCAGACCGAGCGCTCGCAGCATCAGAACCGCGCCAACTGCTGGGACATGCTGCGCTCGCGCCTCTACGAGATCGAGCTGGAGAAGAAGCGCGCCGAGACCGGCGCCTATGTCGGCGAGAAATCCGACATCGGCTGGGGCCACCAGATCCGCTCCTATGTGCTGCAGCCCTATCAGCTCGTGAAGGACCTGCGCACCGGCGTCGAAAGCCGCCTTCCGCAGGATGTTCTGGACGGCGACATCGACCCCTTCATGGCGGCGGCGCTGGCGCAGGCCATCGGCGGCAAGGCTCCGGAGAAGATCGAAGATATCGAGTAGCCTTCACCCGCGCTTCTCGAGCGGGACCGAGGGCAGTTCGATCCAGCTGTGTTTGCGGCTGTCGTGATACACAGAAACCTGTGGCGGCGGAAAATTGACGTCCGCGAAGGTGCCCGCCCGGATCGAGATAATCTCGGGCAGGTTTGAATTGCGTATCCAGACCGTCGCTCCACAAACGGGGCAGAAATGGTTTGTGATCCGGCCGCCATCGCCACCAATGCGGGTGTAGGACGAGGCTGTCCCTTCGACAGTTACAGAACGCTCTCGCCAATGGCCGCCGTAGTTAAAGGCGCTTCCGGTTGCGCGCTTGCACGCAAGGCAGTGGCAGACCGAGACACGCAGCGGCGGTCCCGAACAACTGGCCTGCAGTTGGCCGCAGGTGCATTGGGCAAGTCGTGTGCTCACGTCACCACCCATCGCTTCTTTCGACCGGAGAACCATAGCGCAGGCGGAGGGGCGGCGTCCCCTCATTGGGCGTCTGTCTGGGCCGGCAACCCGACAAGTGCTAGCGTCTGAGCAAGCGTACCGCTCACGACCCGAGCCGGGACCTCAGACTACCGACCATCAACAATCGGGACGATAGATTGGTGTTCTTTCCTCGTAGTCCGCACGCCAGGTTTGGCGGGGTCTATGCTCTAGCGACAGCAAACGTTGGCTTGAGCGCATTGGGAATCGCTGCAAATTACTTTGGCCAGATAAATTTTCACGCCAACTTGCCGTTGTTCATCCTGTTGCTCGCGATCAACCTGATTTACTTCATCAACAGCCGGTCAAAATTGAATAAGACCCCGGATCAGCAGTCAGCTGATGGCGTAAACGGCTTAGTCGGACCGAACGCCAGCGACCAATGAAGTCATTCTGCATCGCTACCGGATAAGCGGCACGCGTCTCCGCGTGAACCTACGCGCCCGAGTTCAGCGGGCTCGCTGTCGCCATCAGCGGCATGGCGCGTTCGGTGCTGCTGGGCGCCGGGGCGGCTTGATACTCCGCCACCGGTTTGCGGGTCTGGGCGTCGGCGAGGGGGTTGTCGGCGTGGCGGCAATTGCCTTCGAAGAAGGCGCCGGTCTCGACCGCAAATGCTTCGTGCAGGATGTTGCCCTCGACGTGGCTGGTCGCGCAGAGCAGGACCTTGCGGGCGCGGATGCTGCCT
>DASZCB010000731.1:0-5250 GCA_035943575.1 Rhodanobacter sp.
CGAATACCGGCAGACGGGTCTTGGCCGCCAGCATGCCGGGCAGATGGGCAGCACCGCCGGCACCGGCAATGATCACCTGGATGCCCCGCGCCGGCGCCTGTTCGGCGTAGCTGAACAGCAGATCCGGCGTGCGATGCGCGGAAACCACCTGCACTTCGTGCGCCACGCCCAGCTCGGTCAATACATTGGCCGTGTGCTGCATGGTTTCCCAGTCCGAACGCGAACCCATCACAACGCCAACGCGCGGCGGCTTGCTTGTTCCTGTCATGGCCGGGCCGTCCAAAAACGGCTATTGTACGGGCTTTCCCAGCCTCGGCACAGCTGCAAACCCATCATGGACAAGCGTCTACTCGACATCCTGTGTTGCCCGGTCAGCAAAACGCCGGTGCGCCCGCTGAGCAAGCACGAACTCGATGCCCTGAACGATGCGATCGCTGCCGGCAAGGTCGATTCGGTCGCGGGAGTGAACGTGCGCGAACGGATCGCCGAAGCCCTGATCACCACCGACCGCAAGGTGATCTACCGGGTCGAGGATGGCATCCCGGTGATGCTGCCCGAGGAAGGCATCGCTACGCTGCAGCTGACGGACTTCCCGACGGCCTAGCACCCGGCTGGGCGTCCTGGCGGCCCTGCCACGTTCAGCATGACACGGCACCCGCTTTGGCTTATCGTCGACATCTGCGCGACCCGTTCGGGTTCAGTTGCGCGTCGCAAATGTTTTCAGGGGTTTGGCGATGAACGAAGCCAGTGATCCATCCAGAGTCGTCAACTTGAGCCAGCGTCTGGATCCTGCCAGCGAGCGCGTCGGCGAATTGCTGAACGCGGTGCGCAGCATTGCCGGAAAGCATCTGCAGCAAGGGATCGGCAATGCTTTCGAACATGTCGACGATGCGCTGTTCGACATTGCCGAAAAGGCTGAGAACAACGCCACCCAGATGCATTATTTCGATGGCATGCGCGAAGTGCGCAAACGCCGTCCCGCGGTGGAACGCAGTTTCCTGGGCACGATCAGCCGCAACCTCGGCGAACTGGCCCGTCCGTCGCAGCAGTCTCAGGCCTCCACCATCGCATCGATGTCACCGGGCACGGTCGAGCTGTCGCTAGTGGCCGACAACGAGCTGGAGGAAGCGCTGGCGATCACCAGCATGATCAGCAAGAACGAATCGCGGCTGTCGCGCGACCTGTCCGCGGTCAACCAGCGGCTGTCGGTGATCTGCGGCGGCCACAAGATCGACGACGCCGGCAACCCGGTGGCACCGGCGATCCTGACGCAGGCGTTTCGCCAGGCGCTGCACGAACTCAGCGCGGATATGCGCGTCAAACTGATCATCTACAAGCTGTTCGATCGCTACGTGCTGTCGTCGCTGGAAGAGCTCTACCAGGAAATCAACACCGAGCTGGTACGCGCCGGCGTGCTGCCGCAATTGCGCCACGAAATGCCGCGCAGCAACGCGAAGGCGAACGAGGCAGGCGGCGCCACGGCCGCGACGGTGGACGAACCCGGCGAGATTCCCGCCGATCTGCTGCAGACCCTGCATGCGCTATTCAGTGCGCGGCGCAGTCCTGTTGTCGCGGGCAGCGGCAGCACGCACGCGATACCGAGCGGCCCGCTACCGTCGGCGAATGAATTACTCGGCGCACTCAGCGTGCTGCAGAGCCAGATCGCCAGCGCCGGTCCATTGCCGTACGCACGCCTCGATGACGCCACCGAACTCAGCCGCGAAGTGCTGCAGCTGAAAAGTCAGCTGCTGACCCAGATCGGCGCACTGCGCGGCGAACGACCCAGCCATGTCGCCACCATCGATGAGGACACCATCGACCTGGTCGGCATGCTGTTCGAATTCATCCTCGAAGACCGCAACCTGCCCACCGCGATGCAGGTCATGCTGGCACGCCTGCAGATTCCGTATCTCAAGGCGGCGATTCTCGACCGCAAGCTGTTCGCCCATCGCCAGCATCCGGCGCGCCGGCTGCTGGATTGCCTGGCCGAACAGGCCAAGGGCTGGTCGGAGGAGTCCGATCGCGACCGTCGCCTGCACGAGAAGGTGAAGTCGATCGTCGATCATTTGCTGCACGATTTCGACGATGACATGGGCATCTTCGAGCGCCTACTGGTCGATCTGCAGCAGTTTCAGGACGTCAACAAGCGTCGCTCCGAAATTGCCGAACAGCGCGTCGCCGAATCCACCCGCGGCCGCGAGAAACTCGAACAGGCGCGCCACCGTGCCGCGCGCGAGATCCTCGACCGCATCGGCAACCAGAAACTGCCGCCACTGGTGCATGGCGTACTCGCGCGGGCTTGGGCCAACCACCTGGTGCTGACCCTACTGCGCCAAGGCGAGGCGTCACCCGAATTCAGGAGCGCGTTGCGTTTTGTCGACGATTTCATCGCCAGTGCCCAGCCAACTACCAGCCCGGAAAGCCGGCAGATGCTGCGGCAGATGCTGCCCGGGGTCGAACGCGCGCTGCGTCAGGGCCTGATCAACGTGGCGTTCCAGGAACAGGACATCGAGCGCCTGCTCGGCCAGTTGCACACCTACTACCGGCAACAGCTCGGCGAAACACTGGACGCCACCGAAGTCGTCACTGTCGATGAGGATGCGTCCATGCTGGCGATACCCGACAGCATCCAGCCAGTCATCGACCACGACGCCGAGCCGACTATCCACGCCGACGACGAGGACGTCGTCGAAGTGCCGCTGGACAGCGCCGAATGGCATCAGGTGCAGGCCCTGCAGCCGGGTACGTGGCTGGAGTTCTGCCTTGCGGACGAGGCGATGACCCGCGCCAAGCTGTCGTGGATCAGCCCGATGAGCGGCCGCTACCTGTTCGTCAATCGGCGTGGCCTGAAAGTGGGCGACTACGCGCCGCAGGAACTGGCCGTTCTGCTTACCGGTGGTCAGGCCCGCGTGCTCGCCGCCAATGCGCTGTTCGACCGTGCGATGACTGCGATCGTGGGCAAGCTGAGCCAGCCCGACGCCACGCCTGCCACGGAAACACCGTCCAGGGGCGCCGATACCCAATGAGTCACGCTCCATCGTTTGCGCTACCGGATGCCGCACAGATCGCCACCGATATCGAACGCGCCCTCGCCGAGGATCTGGGCTCGGGCGACGCCACGGCTGAACTGCTGCCGATCGACGCGCATGCGCATGCCGAACTGACCTGTCGCGACGCGGCGGTGATGGCCGGTGCGGCATGGTTCGACGCCTGCTTCCGCCGGTTCGATCCGGCCGTGCGGATCGATTGGCAGACGCGTGACGGCGAACGGGTCAGTGCCGGCGCAGTGATCTGCCGTCTGTCCGGCCACGCCCGTTCGCTTGTGACTGCAGAGCGCACGGCGCTGAATTTCCTGCAGCTGTTGTCCGCCACGGCCACCATAACCGCCGATTACGTGACTGCCGTCGCCGGTACCGCGGTGCGTGTGCTGGACACGCGCAAGACCATCCCCGGTCTACGTGTTGCGCAAAAGTATGCCGTGCGATGCGGCGGCGGCCATAACCAGCGCATGGGTCTGTACGACGCGATCCTGATCAAGGAAAACCACATCATCGCCGCTGGCAGCATCGCCGCCGCTGTGCAGACGGGGCGCCAGCTGCTCCCTCAGCTGTTGCTCGAAGTCGAGGTAGAGAATCTGGACGAGCTGGCGCAGGCTCTGGCGGCGGGTGTGGACCGGATCATGCTGGACAATTTCGAGCTGGCGCAGATGGTCGAGGCGGTGCAATACACCGCCGGTCGTGTGCCGCTGGAAGTCTCCGGCAATGTCGATCTGCATACGATCGGCGAATTTGCACGCACCGGTGTCGACTTCATCTCGGTCGGTGCGCTGACCAAGCACGTGCGCGCGGTCGACCTGTCGCTGCGCCTGCAACTGGACTGAGCCAGACCCAAGCTTGCACCCGGCACATCGTGCCCACACACTGCGGGGATGGGCGATCTTTCCAATCTGCTGTTGTTGCTGGCGCTCGGCGCCATCGTCGGGCTGTGGCTGAAGCTCAGCGTGGCACGCGAACGAGCGATGCAGGAGGCGCGGAGGCAATGCCAACAGCACGGCCTGCAATTGCTGGACGAAACCGTCGGCCTGCGCGGACTGCGCCTGCGCCGCGTCAATGGTCTGCGCATGATCGAACGCTGCTACGGTTTCGAGGTGAGCATCGACGGCCGCGATCGCGAACCGGGACGGCTGTGGATGATCGGCAGCATGCTCACCAGCATCAGCCTGCCGACGATCGAACTGCTCCCGCACGAAACAACGATGACCGGAGAGGCATTGCCCGCTCCCGCCAGCAATATCGTGCCGCTGCGTCCGCCCATAAACCAGCGGCTGCACTAAGCGCGGAACCTCGTGCCCGGCCCGGCAAGCCGCGGCAACTCGCTGCTACTTGACCACCCGCAGATGCGGCGCGCCGCGCTTCGGCTTGTCGCCGCTTTCATCGGCGCCGGACGTTGGGACCGTGTCGTCAGGCTCGGGGGCAGATGGCGGCGGCATGTCACCACCATCCTCGTCCGCAGGGAACATCATGCCCTGACCGTTTTCCTGTGCGTACAGCGCCAGCACTGCCAGCACCGGAATCTGGATGGTCTGGCTGACGCCGGAAAAACGCGCCTGGAAACTGATCCACTCATTGCCCAGATCCAGGTTCGCCACCGCACGCATCGCCAGGTTGAGCACCACCTGGCCGTTCTTGACCACCTGCGGCGGCACCCGCACGCCTGCGAAACTGGCGTCGACCAGCACATAAGGCGTCAGGTTGTTGTCGCTGATCCAGTCGTAGATCGCCCGCAGCAGGTACGGGCGATTGGAACTCATTGCCACTGTTTCATTCGTGCTCATGGATTTGTCGCATCGCCTTTTCCTGATCGGTCATGCTGCGCGCAAAACCCTGACTGTGAAACAAACGCTCGCCGTAATCGACGATCGGCTTACCTTCGCGGCCCAGATCCACGCCCAGCCACGGCAGTCGCCAGATCACCGGCGCCACCAGACAATCGGCCAGGCTCATCTCCGGGTTGAGGAAGAAGCGGGAAGCCTTGAACAGCGGCAGCGTGGAGAGCAACTGTTCGCGCAGACGCTTGCGCGCCGCCTCGGCCGGCCGGCCGCCAGCGCGGATCGTGTCCACCTCGGGCAGCCAGTCCTTCTCGATCCGCACCGCGGCCACCCGCAGTCGCGCGCGCGACTGCGGATCGATCGGCATCAATGGCGGATGCGGATAACGCTCGTCGAGGTATTCGCAAACCACCGAGGTATCG
>DASZCB010000732.1:0-5470 GCA_035943575.1 Rhodanobacter sp.
GACGATCGCGCGGGCAATACGGCGGCCGTGACGCTCCTCGCCGAAATTCCACAGCACTTCGGTGATCTCGCGTTCGCTGGCATGCGCCAGGAAATCCGCGGCACTTTCGCCCTGGGTGGTGTCCATGCGCATGTCCAGCGGCGCATCGGCCATGAAGCTGAAGCCGCGTGCGGCATCGTCCAACTGCGGCGAGGACACGCCCAGATCGAGCATCACGCCGTCGAGGCCAGCAGCGGTTTCGTCCCACTCGGCCAGACTGGAAAAATTGGCGTGCCGGATCGACACCCGCGGATCGCCGGCAAATTCGGCCTGGGCCGTGGCGATCGCCGTGGCGTCGCGATCCATCAAAAGCAGCCGGCCGTCTGGACCGAGGCGCGACAGTACAGCGCGGGCGTGACCGCCGCGACCAAACGTTCCATCGAGATAACGCCCGTCAGACTGCACGGACAGACCCTCCACCGCTTCACCCAGCATCACCGGGATGTGCCGCAAAACTTGCTCGGCCATGCCGCACTCCCGCTCCCGTCCCGCGTCTGTCGCTGCGCCCGTTTACAGGCGCAGTACGGCCATTTCGTCAGTGATTTCGTCTTCGCCGATGCTCTGGCGGATCTTGGCCAGATGGGCTTGCTCGCTCCACAGCTCGAACTTGTTGCCCATGCCCAGCAGTACCGCCTTCTTCTCAATGCCTGCCGCAGCACGCTGACTGGCCGGCAGCAGCACCCGCGCCGCGCCATCGGGCTCGACCACGGCGGCGGCACCAACCAGCTTCATCTGCAGATCGCGATGGGCGGCCTTGACCTTGGGCAAGGCATTCACCTGATCGCGCACCTGTTCCCACTCGGCATACGGGAATAGCCACAGGCAGCCCGGCTCGAACGGGTTGTAGGTGATCACCAGACGATTGGCGCACTCGCCCGCGACCTGCTCCCGATACATGGTCGGAATGGCCAGGCGGCCCTTGTCGTCTACGGTGATGGCAGTTTCGCCCTGGAACACGATCAGCAGACTCCACTAAAACCCACGATTTCACACTGGAACCCACGATAGTCTCGCCCCGTGAGACTGTCAAGGGAATTTCGCTTGTGAATCAAGGAGAAAGGCGAAGTTGTGACTGTATTTCCAGCGTTTTCTCACGAACCTTTGCAAGGTATTTGAAAGCAAGGGATTTTTTGATTTCAAATCGATGGAATCACGGCACTTGGCGAGAGCGATTCGGCCTGATCGCCCCAGTCGCGATGAACCGTCGTTCATCGCGCACGTACTCCCACACATCACCACCGGCGCGACAGTCGCTGCGCCGGTGGTGAACTCATGGAATAGGTGGAGTCGGCCTGTAAGCCGGGTTCTGTACGTCTTGCGACGCGACAGTCATTCCTCTCGGCCAGACGTCACCGTCTGGCTCCAGCAACCTACCCGGGAACAACGCGGGCCGCGTTATCGTTCCCCTATTTGGTCTTGCTCCGAGTGGGGTTTACCGTGCCACGCGACGTTGTCCCCGCGTGCGGTGCGCTCTTACCGCACCCTTTCACCCTTACCACGCACATCCGAAGATGCCGTTCGGCGGTCTGCTCTCTGTTGCACTGGCCGTCAGCTCACGCTGCCCAGGAGTTACCTGGCACTCTGCCCTGCGGAGCCCGGACTTTCCTCGATGCACTTGCGTGCGACGCGACTGTCCGGCCGACTCCGCCGACGATTGTACTCCACGCGAGACCTTAACCCTCGTAGAGAAGCTTGCGCGGCGCGCCGGTGATCGCTGCAGCCATCTTCGCGGCCTTTGCCGGCGGCAGTTCCTCACGCAGGATCGCGAAGATGCGCTGACCCTCAGCCAGCCTCGCATCGGCTTCCTCGCCGCGGCCGGCGACCAGCAACACGCATTCTCCGCGCTGCTGATCGGGGTCGGCCGCGACCCGTGCCGCCAGTTCCGCCAGCGGCTCGCCCAGCACGGTCTCGAACATCTTGGTCAATTCGCGCGCCAGCACCGCCTCGCGGGTGGCACCAAAGACATCGCGCATGTCGGCCAGACTCTCGGCCACCCGATGCGACGACTCATAGAAGATGACAGTGCGCGGATCCCCAGCCAGTTCCTGCAGACGGCTGCGCCTTGCCGCGGCTTTCGGCGGCAGGAAGCCCTCGAATACGAAACGGTCGCTGGGCAAGCCCGCCACCGACAGTGCCGCGATCGCGGCGCAGGCACCCGGCACCGGAATGCAGCGGATGCCGGCGACTCGCGCGGCTCGCACCAGCCGAAAGCCCGGGTCGCTGATCAATGGCGTGCCGGCATCTGAGATCAGTGCCACCGAATCACCGCCTGCCATCCGTCGCACGATCGCGTCCACGGCATCGCGCTCGTTGTGCTCGTGCAGCGCGATCAACGGTGTGTCGATGTTGTGATGTACGAGTAACGGGCGACTGTGCCGGGTGTCTTCGGCGGCGATGACCGCGACCGTGCGCAAGGTTTCGATCGCACGCGCGGACAGATCATCGCGATGACCGATCGGGGTGGCCACGACCCACAGGCAGCCTGACTGAACAGATGACATCTGGGAACTCCTGCACCGCGAGGCGATAATTCGATCGGCTATGATCGCGCATTGACGACCATGACGAACAAGGGATCTCCCATGCGCCTCATGCGCCTCTCGCGCGCCGCCGCGACCGGACTGCTTTTTTCTCTTGCACTGGCCGCCTGCGTGCCGATGAGCGCCGAGCGCTCGCCGGCCGAAATGGCCGCTGCGCAAAGCGCCGAAGCACTGGCGCGACAAGGCCAGTACGTTCAGGCTGCGCAGGCCTATCTGGCGCTGGCAGATCAATCCCGTGGTCACGCCGACAGCTATCGTCTGCAAGCTGCCGAAGCCTGGCGGGAGGAAGGCCAGCCCGAACGCGCCGCGCCCATTCTCGCCGGCATCAAGCGCCAGCATCTGACTGGCGATGAACCGCTGCGACTGGACCTGCTGCAGGCTGAACTGGCGCTCGGCCAGCACGATGCGGCGACCGCGCTGCGACTCACCACCCAGCCTAATGTCACGGTGCCGTCCGCGCTGCAGCTGCGCCTGCTGGAATTGCGTGCCCGCGCGATGACCGCCAGCGGTGACCACTGGGGCGCCGCGAGTACCCGCGTGCAGATGGACGACCAGCTGAGCGGCCTCGATCACACCCAGAATCGCCAGCAGATTCTCGATGCGCTCAACAAGCTTGGCGTCGAACCGCTCAAGCAGCGCGCCGCCGCGATGAAACCGGGCGACCGCATGCTGCCATGGGTCAACGAGGTACTGACTCAGCGCGGTGTCGTAGTGGCGCAGCCACAGCCGGAATTGCAGCAGCCGGTCGGCACCTTGCTGCCCGGTGCCGATGCGAACGTGCGCGAAGGCTATAAGGTGCCCGCCCAGGTTGCTTTGCTGCTGCCTGGCGACGGCAATTATGCAGCGGCAAGCGCATCGATCCGCGAAGGTTTCTTTGCTGCCTATCTCGATGCCGGGCGCAACCATGCACCGCGCCCATCAGTGCGCGTCTACGACAGCAAGGGCACCGCCGACGGCGCGATCAAGGCCTACCAACAAGCGGTCAGCGATGGCGCCAAGCTGGTGGTCGGTCCGCTGACCCGCGGCGAAGTTTCCGCCGTCTTCGGCCAGGCGCAACTGCCGGTGCCGCTGCTGGCGTTGAATCATCCCGACGACGAACAACTACCGGCCAGCGGCACCAGTGAATTCGGTCTGCTGCCGGAATCCGAAGGCGCCCAGGCCGCCGACCACATGGTCGAGCGCGGCCTGCGTCAAGCCTATGTGCTGATTTCGAACGATGATTTCGCCCAGCGTGCGGCCGGCGCCTTCAAAGCCGAGCTGGCCGCGCGCGGCGGTCAGCTCGCCGGCATGGCCACCTTGCCGGCCGGCGCGACCAGTTACGCCGACGCCATCGCTGGACTGCAGCTTCCCGCATCCACGTCCTCCGCATCTACTGCCACGGATACTGCCACGGCCAACGTCACCGGCGATACTGGCATCTTCATAAGCATGCGTCCCACGCAGGCGCGTTTGCTGCTACCGCAATTACGTATCGCGCGGATCGCCACGCCGGTGTTCGCCACCTCGCACGTCTATGAAGGCAGCGATGACGCGTCGGCCAATCACGACCTCGACGGCGTGGAATTCTGCGATGCGCCGTGGCTGTTCGATGCGCAGCCAAGCCTGCCGAACCATGATGAAATCGCCGCCCAGCTGCCAGCAGCCCGTGGCAGTGCCGCGCGACTGTTTGCGTTCGGCATGGATGCATGGAACCTGGTGCCTTACCTCGAGTGGCTGCGCGCGCATCCGGGCAGTTACGTGCCGGGTGCCAGCGGTCAGCTCGCCGCCGACCAGTTCGGCCGCGTGCGTCGCGTGCTGATCTGGGCGCAGTTCCAGAACGGCCTAGCGCGCCCACTGGCCGGCAGCCTGCAGATGGATGATGCACCGGCCGCGACACCATTCAATGCACCCGCAGCCGCAGCCGGTGATGGCATGCCGGCGGATGCACGCCAGCCGACCGGGCACTGATGCGTGCCGCCGGCGACGTCTTCGAGCAACGCGCCTGCGCCGAACTCGAACGCGCCGGCCTGAAACTTCTCGCGCGCAACTTCAGCACGCGCTACGGCGAACTCGACCTGGTGATGCTGGAGCGCGACACCGTCGTATTCATCGAAGTGCGCCATCGACGTAACGCTGTTTACGGCGATGCCATTGCTTCGGTCACGGCCAAAAAACAGGCCAAACTGATCAAGGCCGCCGCATTGTGGGGGATCGCCTACACCAAATGGGCGCATTTCGACTGCCGATTCGACGTAGTCGCGTACGACGGCCCAGCTACCAATGCCCGTATGATATGGCTCCGTAGCGCATTTGAGACACAGTAGGCAAAATCGACGCGACGTGTTGTTCAATTATACGTCCAGTCAGCAACGCGTCAGAATGCGTTCAGGGGCAAGCCGAAACGTTGCATGTCATTGGAGTGGAGTTACTCCAGTGAGTGTTTCGGCATATCAAATTGATGTTGCAGGTATCAGAGACGGCCATCACGGCCAGTCTTAGACAGGGAGAGTGAATGGAATCGAAGTTCTGTACCGTGCGGGAAACTGTGTCCCCGCTGCAAAGGGCGCCGAGATCGGGGAAATACGCGGACATCCCGCTGACTTTATTTCTCCCTATTCTCAAGCCGAACCACGAGGCGTCGCCTCTCTAATTTGCGTTAAGCCGTCTCCACCGATCGCGGTGGATGCTTTTTGGTGTGCCCTATCAATCAGGGCGCCCGTAGGCAGGTTTTGTGCGTGATTCAGCTATTTCCATTTCACCTACTGGGTACGACGTGAAAAAGCTTTTCTTGAACAAGGCCCTCAGGGGATTTCCGATGCTAGCGGTGATCGCGCTGGCAGGATGCGTAACACCTGCAGCAAAGGATTTTGGCGGCACCTGGAAATCGGTCAATCGATTCCAGAGCACGCCCA
>DASZCB010000733.1:0-2510 GCA_035943575.1 Rhodanobacter sp.
CCTTGGCGTGCCGCAACCGGTGCTGACTTTGAGTCCGGTGCTGCACCAGCGTCGCGCCAACCGCAGCGTCACCGAATACCGTCCCGAGAGTGGCAGCAGCAAAGCCTGGACCGGCGGCCAGGACGAGGCGCGCGAGCTGCGCGCGTATGACCGCATCCGTGAGGAACCGACCCGCGGTCGCAAGCCGCCGCGTCGCGACGGCAAGGAAGTCAACGGCAACCTGGCTCGCCCGGAGCGTGGCGCAGGCGGCGGTCGAGGCCGGCGCGTGGCGCCGGGTCAGGAGCTGCCATCGGTACGTACCTGGTTCGCCGGCGAAAGCCGTTCGGGCGCTGGTCGTCCTGCGGGTGGGGCTCCGCGCGGCAATGCTGCAGGCGGCGCCGCGGCAGGCAATCGTCGGCCGACCGGTGGCAAACCGTTTGGTGCACGTGCCGCCGGTGAGGGTCGCGGTGCTGGCAGTCCCTACAGCGGCTTCGGCGGCGAATCACGCGGTGCCGCCGGTGGCGGCGGTGGCAACCGCGCGCGACCTGCTCAAGGCGGTCGCTCGCAAGGCCAGGGCAATCAAGCGCATGGCAATCAGGCACACGGCAACCAGACGCATGGCAATCAGTCCTATGGCAACCCGGTGCACGGCAACGCGCGTCCGCACGGCCAAGGCGGTGCGCGCCCGCAAGGCGGCGGTGGCCGTCCTCAAGGCCAGGGTGGCAATCGCCCGCAAGGCGCTGGCCGACCACAGGGACAAGGTGGCAATCGTTCGCACGGTGGTGCCAGGCCGCAAGGTCATGGCGGTCCCGCTGGTGGACGTCCGCCGGGCCGCGGCGGCAACCGTTCGGGCAATCGCTGAGCCACGGCTCGGCGTGACGACGCGAGAGAGCTAAGCGATGGTGCGCATTTATCACAACACACGCTGCTCAAAATCGCGTGCCACGCTGGCACTGCTGGAGGAGCATATCGGTGCGTGCGAGGTGATCAATTACCTCGACACGCCGCCGAGTGCGGCCGAACTGGGCGTGTTGCTCGACCAGCTTGGCATGACGGCGCGCGGGCTTCTGCGCACCGGCGAACCCGAGTATCAATCGCTCGGACTGGATGACCTGTCGCTCGATGACGCGACCTTGATTGCCGCGATGGCGATGCACCCGAAGCTGATCGAGCGTCCCATCGTGGTCGCCAACGGCAAGGCGGTCATCGGACGGCCACCCGAAGCGGTGCTGGCGATACTCTGAAGCGCATCGACATGTGATGTCTCCCGTGTTGCGATCTTCCATGCATCACGGCAGACATGCTCATTGCAGATCGAGTACCTTGCGATCGCCGTCGCGGCGATGCTGTTCCTTCTGGTTGAAGCCAGCCATACAGCTATCGCGCTTGATCATCACGCAGTCCAGATAGTCGGTGGCTTCCACCAGCGCGCCACGCACAGCCTTTCCGGTCGGCGTGTTCTTCTTCTGATCGAACGTGCCGCCCAGCCCGTTGCGTAAAAAACCGCCGATGCCCATTCGCGTGTTCGACGTGTTTCCTTCGACGGTGCGCGAATACATCACTTCGCTGGTCTCCGAATCGATCACGCGCAGGTCGATCGCGACATACGCCTGGCTTTTGCCGCCCCCGAGCGAGATACCGTGAAAACTCAGGCCGCCACCGGTATCGCTGGTGTCCTCGGTATAGGCGCTGACCGTGCCGGTGATGAGATAGCGTGCGCCCGTGATGTTGCCGGTGCGCGGACCACTGCCGCGACGAACCCGGCCAGAACTGGCCAGATCCTGTTCACCGATCACAGCGTCCAGCTTCTGCCTTTCGACCACGTTGAAATCACCGGTGGAGCTGAGCTCGTTGCTCAGCACACCTGACAGCTGGTGACCGACATCCCCACTCCACCAGTACGCGGAACTAGTCTGGTTGGTGAACTCCGCTACGGCGATCGTCGGGCGACCAGACTGCGCCGCAGCTGCGCCTGAAAGCAGACACAGGCCGAGTGCACAACCAAGGTACAGGACCTGCTTCATGGCCATTCTCCGTGATGCAGGGGCGCCCGTCGCCGATCTGCTGTTCGCGGGGAATCTTAGAGCTGGGGTTTGGCCGTCCGATATTCTCCGGCCGGCCTATATCCGACGACCGAGACGGATCAATTCGGATGAATAGTGAAATCGTCGGCATCCATCCACGCAGGAAACCGTTCGCGATGTGCCAGCAGCGGCGCCGGATCGAGCGTCACTGTCACTACCTGCTCCTGCGCACCGAGCTCGACCAGCGGCTCGCCAACCGGGTCGATCACCGCGCTGTCGCCGGCATATGGCAAGTCATTGCCGTCCACGCCGACCCGATTCACGCCGATCACATAGCTGAGGTTCTCGATCGCGCGCGCGCGCAACAATGTGCGCCACGGTTGCCGGCGTGGCGCCGGCCAGTTCGCGACGAACAGTGCGAGGTCGTAATCCATGCCGCCGTTCGCGGAGGCCAGCCGACGATTGCGCAGCCATACCGGAAAGCGCAGGTCATAGCAGACCTGCGGC
>DASZCB010000734.1:0-5035 GCA_035943575.1 Rhodanobacter sp.
CGAAAAGCTGTCTCCGGGATTCGGCGGGAGAGGCGCAGGAGGTGGCGGCGGTGGCGGAGCTGAAGGAAGCGGCGGCGGGGAAGGCGGCGGCGGGGATGGCAGCGGTGGTGGAGGCGGCAGCGGTGGCATCGGCGCGGGTACGCTGGGCGTTGTGTGCGTCGTTGCCGCTGTCTGTGGCGAGCTCGCGGTAACGCGATAGGGAAGCACGCCGGCCAGCACGATCAGGATGATCAACGGCCATCCACGTGCGCGCTGGCGGGGCAGGTTGTCGCTTTGCTGCAACATGGTCAATCGCCTCTTCAGGTTATGGAACGATGGCGAAGCTCCAGCCAGGCCGGAGTGCATCGGGTGGGCAACGCCTAGACGCAGCAGCAGATGGCCGTAGGCCTGCGGCATCGTGCCGGTCTGCTGCAGCACCTGCGCATCGCAGGCGGCCTCGCGGCTCAGCGCGTACTCGCGCACCGCCCACGCCACCAGTGGATGAAAGAAGAACAGCCGCTGTGCGATGGCGGGAATCCAGCCCAGCCACAGGTCGCCGCGGCGCAAATGCGCCAGCTCGTGAGCCATCGCCATCGCCGACTCCGCCAGCGTCAGTCGCTGATCAGCCGGCAGCAAAACGGTCGTGCGCCACAGGCCGGTGACCTGCGGCGAACTGATCGTGGCGGAAACACGCAGCTGCGGTTGACGGCGCAAACCCAGTTTGTGCATTTGTTCCGCGCATACGGCCCGCAGCGAATCATCGGTCAACGGGTGCGAGTCGCGCAGCGTGCGACGCGCGCTACGCCACTGCTTGCTTGCGATGAGCAGCTGCACGAGCACGGCGGCCAGCCACAGCGAAATCAGGATCAGTCGCCAGTGCAAATACCACGTGGACGGCGTCGGCTGGGCCGGCCCGGACGTCACGCGGACCATGGACACGGCGTCCGTGATGGCAACCGCCGGCAAGACAGCATGGTCTTGCGCAACAGTCGCGATCTGCGGTGTCGGCGCCAGTACGCGCAGTTGCAGTGGCGAGCTCCAGCACAGCCCGAGGATCAGCTGCAGGCCCACCAGCCACCAGAGCGTACAGCGCAACGCGGACGACAATTGCGGCAGCAGGCGGCCGATCAGCCAGATGGCACCGATCAGCAGCACGGCCTGGGCCGAAGTCCAGGCCAACCGGATGAGCAGGGTATCGAGCAGGATATTCAGCGACTCCATCTCACGACTCCTTGCGCCGGGTCTGCAACTGCGCGACCAGCGCCTCGAGTTCGGCCAGCTCCGTCTCGCTGACCTCGGCATGCTCCGACATCCAGGCGACGAACGGCGAGACCGAGCCACTCAGCGTCTTTTCGACGAAGCTGCCCACGGCACTGCGCATCGCCTCCTTCGGCCCGGTCGCCGTGCTGTAGCGAAACATGCCGCGCAGCTGCCGGCGCTTGAGATAGCCCTTGCCGCGCAAGCGTTCCATCATGGTCAGCACGGTGGAGCGAGCCAGTCCACGCGGCTCGCCGAAGCCGCTGGCGACTTCGCCGACGGAAGCGCTGCCGTGTTCGGCCAGATAGTGAAGGAGCGAAAGCTCCTGATCGCCAATGGTAGGTTTGGGCATGGCCGGAGTGTTTCATGACTACAGGTGTAGTCACGGTACGCCTTGACTACACCTGTAGTCAATAGGTCGTCGGTGCCCCTGTTCTTGCCGCACGGGGTGGTGCGTAAAAAAGCCGGCGCCACATGGGCGCCGGCTTTTTACACACCGTACTGAGTGAACGGATCGATCAGAACGTATACCGCAGCGTCAGCATCGCCGACCAGCGCGAGACGACCCGGCTGGGATCGTAGAAGCCGCCGTCGTAGACCTGCAGTTGCTGCGGCTGATAGTTGCCGTTCTTGTCGGTGGGCAGCGTGTAGACGTACTGACCTTTGGCGTTGACGCCGGTATAGCTGGCGAGGGTGCGGGTGGGGTAGATGCCGGTGTTGCGTATGTCGCCCCAGTTCTTGTTGAGCAGGTTGAGGAAGTTGTAGACGTCCAGACGGATCTCGCCCTTGTTGCCGCGGAAGATGCCCGGCACTTCCTGCGAGAAGCTCATGTCCAGCTGGTTGACCCATGGCGTGCGCGCGCCGTTGCGGCTGGCGATCTGGCCGCGGTGGTCGCGCAGGTAGGAGTCGTTGGCAAGGAAGTTCTGGAACTGCTGGATCGTCTGCGCGCTGGTACCGGGTGCATAGGCCACCTTCGCATCGCCGGCCGCGGGAATGTAGGCCGGATCCCAACCCGCGATGTTGTCGCCGTTGGCATCGTTGGCGAACACCCAGGTGTATGGATTGCCGGTGTGGCCGTTGTAGAACATCGACACCTGGCTGCGGTAGTCGCCGAAGAAATGGTGCTGCCAGTTCAGCGAGGCCTTGAAGCTTTTGGCGGTGCTGTAGTTGGAGGTGGCAGCGACATCCGTGTTCGGGTTCAGCCGCGCCACGCGCTGGTAGCCGTTGAAGGCGATGGTGTCGGTGCCCGGATCGACGTCGGTGGCGTGGTTGAAGGTGAGGCTGAGATTGCCCGAGAAGCTGTCCGAGAACGGCTTGCTCAGTGCCAGTGTGAAGCTGTCCGACTTGCCCTTGTGAGTATTGGTGAGCAAGGTGGCGCCGGTGTTGAACGCGCGATTCTGATTGGCCAGTGCATCGGCGCTCTTCGGCGCTTCGCCCGGGGTCTTCCAGAACTGCAGACGGCCGTCCGGCAGCATGCCGGTGGGTGCGCCGAAGTTGATCGCCTGATACAGGATGCCGTCGCGCACCTTGATGTGCTGGTACTCGGCCGAGGCGATCAAGCCCCACCACGGCAGCTCGCGATCCAGCGCGAGGCTGGCCTTCCACACCGTCGGCAAGTGGAAGTTGGGGGCGATCGTGTCGATCGAGCCGGCACCGCCGCCGGCCGGGATGTTCTGGTTGTGCGGATCAGGACTGAACGGTGCCGTGGCAGGATTGAACGAGGTGTACGAGGTCAGCGTGACACCGTTGTTCTGGAACGGATTGGTCATCCACACCGTTGGCGGCGAGGTCTGGAATAGGCCGACACCGCCGCGCAGCTGGGTCTTGTACGCGCTGTCGAACGAGTAGTTGAACGACAACCGCGGCTCGACCACGCGGTTGCTGGAACCCACCGTGTAGTTGTTGCGGTAGCCGAACGCCTGCTCGAACTTCGCGTTGTAGGCCGGCGTGTCGCTGGAGTGCGGAATATCGATGCGCACGCCGTACTGCACCGACAGCTGGTTGTTGACCTGCCAGGTGTCCTGCAGGAACGGGCTGTACTGGCTGTACGTCCACTTGCCTGCGATGTCGTTGAGCGTATAGCCAGGCGCCGGATGAAACAGTACGTACTTGTTGTAGTTGGCCGCCTGGAAATTGGCGATGCCCCAGAAGTTGTACTGGCCGAATTCGGTCTGGCCGAACAGATTGTTGATCTTGTTGCGCTGGTAGTCGATGCCACCCTTGATCGCGTGGTCGCCGAGCGAATAAGTGCCGGCGAGAAACACGCTGAGCTTCTTGGTGTCGATGTGGTTGTAGTGGCGGAACTGCTCCTCGCCCAGGTTGATCGACGGACCTTTGCCGTCCGCCGCCAGGTTCACGTTCACGGCCGGCTGCTGATACGGCGCCGAGGTGTCCTGCACATATTTCTGGAAGCCGATTTTCTCCTCGGTGGAGAAGTTCTCCGACCAGTCGTCGAACACATGGGCGACGTAGTTGTTCGTGGTGATCGTCTTGGTATAGGTGTAGCTGCTGAGGCCGACGCTGTTCGGGCTGTTGCCGCCGACAGCGGGCAGCAGCTCCTTGGTGTTCTGGTAGGTGAAGCTGGCGCGGTGGTTGTTGCTGATGTTCCAGTCGATCTTGCCGAGGTAGCGCTTGTCGTCGTAGGTCAGCCCGGTCGGTCCGCCGAAATTGCCTGGTGTGAGGCCGAGCTGCTTCGCCGCATCGATTACCTTCTGCAGATCGCCCGGCGAGACCTTGTTGCTGGTCGACGGACCCTGGCCTAGCGTGGGATCGAGACCGTTGGCCGAGTCGGCGCCGATGCCGGTGGTCTTCTCGTGCTCGGCGGAGACGAAGAAGAACAGCTTGTCCTTCACGATCGGGCCGCCGACGTTGAAGCCACCGGTCCAGTCCTTGCCGTAGCCGTGGTAGGTGTAGCCGTGGTCGCTGCTGGGCAGCCAGCCGGCATCGCCGACCAGCTTGCGCGCGTTGCGATAGGCGTAATACACCGAGCCGTGGAACTGGTTGGTGCCGGTCTTGGTCACCGCGTTGATGTCAGCGCCGACCGTGTCGGAGATGACGTCGTAGTTGGCGGTGGCAATGTTGTACTCGGCGATCGTTTCCGGCGAGATCGGCGCCTTCTGGTACGGCAGGCCGTTCGCGTTGAGGCCGAACGGATCGCCCTGGGTCACGCCGTCCACGCTGATGTTGTTGTAGCGGTTGTTCATGCCGTTGGCGGAGATCGCGCCCACGCCCTGGTCGAGTACAGTGATGCGCGGATCAAGCCGGGCCACGTCGTCGATCGAGCGGTTGCCCTGCGGAGTGGCCTGCAGCTGCTGCTGCGAGATGTTGGTGGACAAGCCCTTGTTGTCCGAGGAGAACGTCTGCGCCAGCGACGAGGCGCTCACGGTGACGCCGGCCAGATCTTTCGCGCTCTGCGCGCTGGTGCCCATGCTCAGGTTGATCGAGGAAGGCTGGCCCAGCTGCAGGTAGACATTGTCCTGCTCAACGGCGGCCATGCCAGTCTTGCTGGCGCTGATGTCGAACGGACCGCCGACGCGCAAGCCTTGCGCTGCGTAGCGGCCGTCGGCATCGGTGGTTACCGCCTTGGTGGTACCGGAGGGTTCGTGCAGGATGGTCACCGTGGCGCCGGCCACCGGCTGTCCCTGGGCGTCCAGCACGCGGCCGCTGACACCGGAGGTGGTGACGTTCTGCGCCGCGAGGGGCGCCATGGCGAGCAGTGCAGCGATGGCGATCGGCAGTGCCCGCATTTGAATCGGATTTGTCATCGAGAGTCCCTTGCTGTGGTGACGGTACAGGGGTG
>DASZCB010000735.1:0-7850 GCA_035943575.1 Rhodanobacter sp.
CAGGTTGATGCGCTGCGTGGCATGGATATCTCCATCACCACCACCGCCAAGACCGATGAAGAAGCGAAAGCCCTGCTGGCAGCGTTCAGCTTTCCGTTCCGCAACTGATAGGCGCGTAGATCCATGGCCAAGACATCAATGGTGAACCGCGATATCAAGCGGACCAAACTCGTCAAGAAGTACGCCGCCAAGCGCGGTGAACTGAAGGCGGTCGTGCTGAGCTCCACCGCCTCCTACGAGGAGAAGATGGCGGCGCAGACCAAGCTGCAGAAGCTGCCGCGCGATGCCAGCCCGGTGCGTCAGCGCAGCCGCTGTGCATTGACCGGTCGCCCGCGTGCCGTCTACGCGAAGTTCGGCCTTGGCCGCAACAAGCTGCGTGAAGCGACCATGCGCGGCGACGTGCCGGGTCTGCGCAAGGCCAGCTGGTAATACAAAAAACCGGAATCGTTCGCGGGGCGAAAGCGCCACGAGCGATTCACCAGGCTGCTTTAACAAGCAGCCGCTGATGCGACTACCGCATCGATGTTCGCTAAAACCTGAAAATGCTGATATAGTCGGCGGTCTGCGCAAGGCAGGCCGACGTTTGTCGGCTCACAATCTGATTGATTTCCGGTTTTATCGGATATCGGTGCACTCTGAAGGATGTTTTCATGAGCATGACTGATCCCATCGCCGATCTGTTCACGCGCGTCCGCAATGCCCAGGCCATGGGCAAGCCGACCGTGCGTATGCCGTCGTCGAAATTGAAGTTGGCAATCGCCAACCTTCTCAAGAACGAGGGCTATATCCTCGACGCCAAGACTTCCGCCGAGGAAGGCAAGTCGGTGCTCGAGCTCAAGCTCAAGTATTTCGAGGGCCAGCCGGCCATCGAGACCATCTCCCGTGTCAGCCGTTCCGGCCTGCGTGTGTATCGCGGCAAGGACGAGCTGCCGAAGGTTCTCGGCGGTCTGGGTATCTCGATCATCTCGACTTCCGCTGGTCTGTTGACCGATGCGCAGGCCCGTGCCAAGGGTCTGGGCGGCGAAGTCATCGGCCAAGTGGCATAAGGAGTCATTCAATGTCACGTGTAGCCAAGAAACCGATTTCCCTGCCGAAGGGCGTGGAGCTGACCGTTGCTGCCGACGCGATCTCCGTGAAGGGCCCGAAGGGCACGCTGTCCGTGCATCACCTGCCGGGCGTCACTGTTGCCGTAGACAACGGCGTCGCCACCATCAGCCTCGCTGAGGGCACCGACGACAAGTTCGGCGGTACGGCTCGTGCGCTGCTGGCCAACATGGTCACCGGTGTTTCCACGGGTTACGAGCGCAAGCTTGAGCTGGTCGGCGTGGGTTACCGCGTTGCCATGCAGGGCAAGTCGCTGAACCTGAGTCTGGGCTTCTCGCACCCGGTGGTATTCGAGGCGCCGGAAGGCATCAGCATCGAAACCCCGACGCAGACCGAGGTCCTGATCAAGGGCACCGACAAGCAGGTTGTGGGCCAGGTAGCGGCCAAGATTCGCGGCTTCCGTCCGCCGGAGCCCTACAAGGGCAAAGGTGTGCGTTATGCCGGTGAGAAGATCACGCTGAAGGAAGCCAAGAAGGCGTAATGCGGATTCGTCCGCAGGAGTCCGGTCATTCCTGACCGAGCTTTTAAAAAGCCAATCCGCTTTCTGGAGATATCACGATGAACAAGAACGAAAATCGCCTGCGTCGCGCCAAGTCCACGCGTTGCCATATCCGCAAGCTGGCGGTAGCGCGTCTGTCGGTGCATCGCACCGGTCAGCACCTGTACGCGCAAGTGTTCGACGCTTCCGGCCTGAACGTGGTGGCTGCGGCCTCCACGGTGCAGAAGTCGGTCGCCGAAGGCCTCAAGGGCACCAAGAATCTGACGGCCGCTGCGGCGGTTGGCAAGGCAGTTGCCGAGCGTGCGATGGCCGCGGGTATCGAGTCGGTGGCGTTTGATCGCTCCGGCTTCCGCTATCACGGTCGCATCAAGGCCTTGGCCGATGCGGCGCGCGAAGCGGGCCTGAAGTTCTAAATATTTGCTCTACCGGATCAAGGCATGCTTTCGGGCTGTCTTGATTTCCACAGTGTCACCTACAACTCCAAGCGGCTCAGCCGCAAGCAAAGTCCCGGTCTAGCCGGGCACATGGAAAAGAACATGTCTTCTAACGATCGCGAAAATTCGGACGGCTTGCTCGAAAAGCTGATTGCCGTCAACCGCGTGGCCAAGACCGTCAAGGGTGGCCGCCAGATGAGCTTCACCGCGCTGACCGTGGTCGGCGACGGCGAGGGCAAGGTCGGCTTCGGTTATGGCAAGGCGCGTGTAGTGCCGGTTGCCATTTCCAAGGCGATGGAACGTGCCCGCCGCCAGATGGTGAACATCGAACTGAACAACGGCACGCTGTGGTACGCCATCAAGGCCAACCATGGCGCAGCCCGCGTCTACATGCAGCCGGCTTCCGAAGGTACCGGCGTGATCGCCGGCGGCGCCATGCGCGCTGTCCTTGAAGTGGTTGGCGTGAAGAATGTGCTGGCCAAGGCGGTCGGTTCGCGCAACCCGATCAACCTGGTGCGCGCCACCATCAAGGGTCTGCAGGCGGTTGCCTCGCCCAAGAAGATCGCCGCCAAGCGTGGCAAGACCCTGGAAGAGGTGCTCGGCAATGGCTAAGTCTCAACAAACTGCCGACAAGACCGTGCGCGTGCGCCTGGTCAAGGGCCTGCGCGGCGTGCAGGCGCGTCATCGCCTCAGCGTCAAGGCGCTGGGTCTGGGCAAGATCAACGACGTCCGTGAACTGAAGGACAGCCCGCAGGTACGCGGCCTGATCAACACGGTCTATTACCTGGTCCGGGTCGAGGAGTAAGCATCATGCGTTTGAATACACTTAAGCCGAACGATGGCTCGCACAAGACGCGTCTGCGCGTCGGTCGCGGTATCGGTTCGGGCATGGGCAAGACTGCGGGCCGCGGACACAAGGGTCAGCACGCTCGCGCCGGTGGTACCCACAAGTTCGGCTTCGAGGGCGGCCAAATGCCGCTGAATCGTCGGATGCCGAAGGTCGGCTTCCGTTCGAAGACAAAGGCCGAGAGCCAGGAAGTATTCCTGTATCAGCTCGCCAACCTCAAGATCGACGTGATCGACGTCGTCGCGCTGCATCAGGCTGGCCTGATCAGCAGCCGCGCGAAGAAGGTCAAGGTGGTTCTGAAGGGTGAAATCGGTCGCGCGGTGAAGTTGTCGGGTCTGCTGGCTACCGCCGGCGCCAAGGCAGCCATCGAAGCGGCCGGCGGCAGCGTGGAGTAATTCGGTGGCTGCAGCCAAGGGCAATGCGGTAGGCAAGGCCGGCAAGCTGACGGAGCTTCGTCAGCGCATCTTCTTCGTGATCGGTGCGCTGGTGGTGTTCCGGCTTGGTTCGTTCATTCCGGTACCTGGCGTCAATCCGGAGGCGATGACCAGCCTGGTCAACGGCAACGGCCTGATGGACATGTTCAACATGTTTTCGGGTGGTGCACTGGCGCGGTTCTCGGTGTTTGCGCTCGGCGTGATCCCGTACATCTCGGCGTCGATCGTGTTCCAGATGATGGGCTCGGTGATACCGAGTCTGCAGGGCCTGCGCAAGGAAGGCGAGGCCGGCAAGCGCAAATTGACGATGTATACGCGCTATGCCACGGTGGCCTTGGCAGCGTTCCAGTCGTTCGGTATTGCGGTGGCGTTGCAGAATCAGGTTGCCGCCGGTGGCGCGCCCGTGGTCTACACGCCAGGTTTCGGTTTCATCATGTCATCCGTGGTCGGGCTTACCGCCGGCACGTTGTTCCTGATGTGGCTGGGCGAGCAGATGACCGAGCGCGGTATCGGCAACGGTATTTCGCTGCTGATCTTCGCTGGTATCGTCGCTGGTCTGCCTGCTGCGGTGGTACATACATTGGGCATGGCCAACAATGGCGAGCTGACGCTGATCATGCTGCTGATGGTGTTCGGTTTGGTGCTGGCCGTGACCGCCTTCGTGGTGTTCATGGAACGCGCACAGCGGCGTATCACGGTGAACTACGCGCGGCGTTCGGGCGGCCAGAAGGCCTACATGAACCAGAGCTCCAGCCTGCCGCTGAAGATCAACATGGCTGGCGTGATTCCGCCGATCTTCGCCTCGAGTCTGCTGATGTTCCCGGCCACGGCGATCAGCTGGTTCAGCACGGGTCAGCAGTCGCGTTGGTTGCAGGATCTGACGCAATCGCTGAGCCCGGGTAATCCGCTTTACGACATCGTATTTGCAGTGCTGGTGATCGGTTTCGCGTTTTTCTACACGGCGATCGTGTTCAACGCCGACGAGACGGCCGATAACCTCAAGCGGTCGGGTGCGCTGATTCCAGGCATTCGTCCGGGTCGTGCCACGGCCAGCTACATTGATTCGGTAATGACTCGCCTGACCGGTGTCGGTGCGTTGTATCTGGTGCTGGTGTGTCTGGTGCCGTCGTTCATGCAGCAGGCTTGGCATGTACCGTTCTATTTCGGTGGCACGTCGCTGCTGATCGTGGTGGTGGTGGTGATGGATTTCACGGCTCAGGTGCAGGCGCATCTGGTCAGTCACCAGTACGAGAGTCTGCTCAAAAAGGCCAATCTGCGCCGCAGTTGAGGCTGCAAACGGATCGGTCATAGTCGGGGAGTGGCGACACCGCGGTGTCGCAGGGCTTTCCAGTCAGGGTAATTCAGGTTAAAATTGCGCGTTTACCGCGCACGAAAGCATCGGAGAAAGTACATCATGGCGCGCATCGCGGGTGTCAATTTGCCGGTCCAGAAGCATGTCTGGGTTGGTCTGCAGAGCATTTACGGTATCGGCCGCAGCCGGGCCAAGAAGGTCTGCGTGGATGCGGGTGTGGTTTCGACCACCCCGATCAAGTCCCTCAGTGAAGGCGAGGTGGAGAAAATCCGCCACGAAATCGGCAAGTACATTGTCGAAGGCGATCTGCGCCGTGAGGTGGGTATGGCCATCAAGCGTTTGATGGATCTGGGTTGCTACCGTGGTCTGCGCCACCGTCGTGGCCTGCCGGTGCGCGGCCAGCGCACGCGTACCAACGCACGTACCCGTAAGGGTCCCCGTCGCGCGATCAAGAAGTAACGGATTCCGAATATGGCTAAGCCGGTCAAGACCAAGAAGAAGATCAAGCGCGTTGTCACGGATGCCGTGGCCCACGTGCAGGCCTCCTTCAACAACACCATCGTCACCATCACCGATCGCCAGGGCAATGCCTTGTCGTGGGCTACAGCCGGCGGCGCCGGTTTCCGTGGCTCGCGCAAGTCGACCCCGTTCGCTGCCCAGGTTGCCGCCGAAAAGGCTGGCCGCGCTGCAGGCGACTACGGCGTAAAGACTGTCGAAGTGCGCATTAAGGGCCCCGGCCCGGGTCGCGAGTCGGCAGTGCGTTCGCTGAACGCGTTGGGCTACAAGGTGCTCAACATCATCGACGTCACGCCGATTCCGCATAACGGCTGCCGTCCCCCCAAGAAGCGTCGAGTCTAAGGAGCATACCCATGGCCCGTTATCGTGGAGCTACCTGCAAACTCGCCCGTCGTGAGGGTGCAGATCTCAGCCTGAAGAGCCCGGCGCGTGCGCTGGACTCCAAGTGCAAACTGGAAAACAAGCCCGGCCAGCACGGCGCGAACAAGCGCATGCGCATGTCCGACTATGCCGTGCAGCTGCGCGAGAAGCAGAAGGTCAAGCGCATCTACGGTGTGCTCGAGCGTCAGTTTGCAAACTATTACTCCAAGGCGGCGACATCCAAGGGCAATACCGGTGAAAACCTGTTGCGCCTGCTCGAAAGCCGTCTGGACAACGTCGTCTATCGCATGGGTTTCGCGGTTACCCGCGCCCAGGCCCGCCAGCTGGTTGCCCACAAGGCGATCCTGGTGAACGGTAAGAAGGTGAACATTCCTTCCTACCAGGTTCGTCCGGGCGACGCGATTGCGTTGACCGAAAAAGCACGCACCCAGTTGCGCGTGCAGGAAGCGGCGACCGTCTTCGACACCATGGATCTGCGTCCGATCTGGGTCGAAGTCGACGCCAAGAAATTTGAAGGTACGTTCAAGTCGGTGCCGGATCGCGGTGATCTGCCGTCCGACATCAATGAAGCACTGATCGTCGAGCTTTACTCGAAGTAATCACCGGAGCTCTGCATGGCAGTTTCGTCAACTAGTGTGCTGCGGCCTCGGGGCCTCAGCGTCGAACAGCTCGGAGCCAACCGCGCCAAGGTGGTGGTCGAGCCGCTCGAGCGTGGCTTCGGCCACACCCTGGGCAACGCGCTGCGTCGCGTACTGCTCTCCTCGATCCCTGGCAGTGCCATCGTCGAGGTTGAAATCGATGGCGTGCTGCACGAATACACCACCCTGGAAGGCCTGCAGGAGGACGTTATCGAAGTCCTGCTCAACCTCAAGGACGTGGCGATTCGTCAGCATACCGGCGATGAAGTCACCCTGACCTTGTCCAAGAAGGGCAAGGGCGTGGTCACGGCCGGCGACATCGTCGTCGACCACTCGGTGGAAATCATCAACCCCGAGCACGTGATTTGCCACCTGACCAAGGACACCGCGCTCAACATGCGTCTGAAGGTGCGTCGTGGCGTCGGCTACCAGCCGGCCAGCACGCGCCAGCATCCGGATGACGAGGCGCGTCCGATCGGTCGCCTGCAGCTCGACGCGTCGTTCGCGCCGGTGCTGCGCGTGGCCTACGAAGTGGACGCCGCTCGTGTCGAGCAGCGCACCAATCTGGATAAATTGGTCCTCGACATCGAGACGAATGGAACCATCGGTGCTGAAGACGCGGTCCGCAAGGCCGCCGAGATCATCAACGACCAGCTGTCGGTGTTCGGTGATTTCTCGCGTCGCGAGAGTGCCACCGACAAGGCGGAGAAGAGCGGTTTCGATCCGTTGCTGCTGCGTCCGATCGACGATCTGGAACTCACCGTGCGTTCGGCGAACTGCCTGAAGGCCGAGAGCATCTACTACATCGGCGATCTGGTACAGAAGACCGAAGTCGAGCTGCTGAAGACGCCGAATCTGGGCAAGAAGTCGCTGACTGAAATCAAGGACGTGCTGGGCGGGCGTGGTCTCGCACTCGGCATGAAACTTGAGAACTGGCCGCCGCCGGGTCTTTCGCACGGCATGCAGCTGGGTTGATAGTTTATTTTGCGATCGTGCGTGATCGCTGTAGTACCGACGAACTGGCGGGTTTGAGCCTTGCTCTCCCGCCAGGCGTCAGAAGCGGCCATCCATGGCCGCACTTCTCATAAGAGTCCGTTTTTAGAGGGCTCGTAATAGCGGGTAACCGCGGGAAGCCGGACCTGAGTGTCGGCTTTTCATAACAACAGATAGAGAATTAGCCATGCGCCACCAAAAATCCGGACGCAAACTCAACCGCACCAGCTCGCACCGCGAAGCGATGTTCAAGAACATGGCGTCGTCGCTGATCAAGCATGAGCTGATCCGTACCACCCTGCCCAAGGCGAAGGAACTTCGCCGCGTCGCCGAGCCGCTCATCACGCTCGCCAAGACCGACGGTGTTGCCAATCGCCGCCTCGCCTTCTCGCGCCTGCGCGACAAGGAAGCGGTCGGCAAGCTGTTTGTCGAGCTGGGGCCGCGTTACAGCGAGCGTCCCGGTGGCTACCTGCGCATCCTCAAGTGCGGCTTCCGTCCCGGCGACAATGCGCCGATGGCGTATGTCGAACTGGTCGGTCGCCCGCAAGTCGAGGCTGTCGACGCCGAATAATCCGGCCGGGCAACGGCCCGATCGGACAAGCGTTGACAAGCGTTCAGACGTCCATACACAAAACCCGGCCGGGCAACCTGCCGGGTTTTGTTTTTTGCATGCGCGGGCAGGGCGCCAATTT
>DASZCB010000736.1:0-1895 GCA_035943575.1 Rhodanobacter sp.
GACGGCGTGGTGGAAAGCTTCGATGGTGACCTGGACGATTACGCCAAATGGTTGCGCACACGCGGCACGACCAGCAAGAAGGCCGCCAAGGCCGCCGGGGCGGCTGCGGCCGCGCCGGTGGTCAAGATCGTGCCGGACGAATCGCCCGAGGAACGCCGCCGCAACGCCGCGACTCAGCGCGAAAATGAGAAAACCTCACGCCAGCGGGTGAAGCGGATCGAACCCCGCAACGCCACGATCGACAGCGAACTGGCCGCGCTGGAAATTCGGCTGGCCGATCCAGCCACATATAACGGTCCGACCCAGGAAATGATGCGACTGGGGCAGCGCCAGACCGAGTTGCGCCGCGAGAAGGAAGCACTGGAAGCGGAATGGCTGGAACTGTACGAACAACTGGAAGCGTAGGAGTGCCCGCGTGAGCGCAAAGCCGGAGCCATCATTGCAACTGTGGCTGCCAGCGTTGGCGCATTTCGAGCCGGGCCATCCACTGCGTGAGTGGCTGGCTCGCGCTGACCGACTAACCGATGGCAACGCCGGCTATCTGGGCGGCCTCGGCGATTATTTCCAGGGTATCGATACCAGCTTGCCCGCGGCGGCGATCACCCGCGAGTTTCTCGCTGGCGATGCGGCTGACGCCACGTGGCTGTCGGCCGACCCGGCCTGGGTGCAGCCCGACATGAATGGCGTGCGATTGTTGGCTTGCGGTCAGTTGCAATTGAACATGGACGAGGCGCAGACACTGGCTGTGCCGTTGCGACCGGTGTTCGACGAGGCCGGCATGCAGCTGGAAATTTCCACGCCAGATCGCTGGCATCTGAAGTTGCCCGCAAACATCTCGCTGCCCAGCTTCGCTGCGCCCGAGCAAGCACTGGGCGAAGATCTTTCGCAGCACCTGCCGCAAGGCACGGAGGGGCGACGCTGGCGCGTGCTGCTCAACGAGATCCAGGTGCTGCTGCATCAACATCCACTGAATGCGGAACGACGTGCCCGTGGACTGGCGCCGGTCAACAGTCTGTGGCTATGGGGCGGTGGTAGTTTGCCAGTTCCCCTGAAAAGCCATCTGCATGGTGTGATCAGCGATGACTTGCTGCTGCGCGCGCTGGCTGCGCGTGCCGATACGGCTCAGCAGCTACGTACGCCCGAATCCGTCACTGCGGCCACTGCGGGTTGGCTGATCGATCTGCAGGATCTGCCGACGAGCGACATCGCATCGCGCTGGTGGCCCACGTTGCAGCCACTGCTCAGTCGTCAGGTGACCGTGCTGCATTTCGCCAGCGCCGAGCGCTGGCAGCGTAAGCCGTGGCATCGCTGGCGCGTCTGGCGCGGAGCAGGGCGTTGAGCACGTTGCAGTTGCGCCGGCGCGAAGGCATAGGTTTGCCCAGCGGCTGGCCGAGCAGCGTGCATCCGGTGTTGCAGCAGATCTACGCCGCGCGTGGCGTGCTGGATCCCAGCCAGGCCGAGCACCGGCTGGCCCGCATGTTGTCGCCGCAATTGCTCGGCGGCATGGCGCAAGCCGTCGATCTGCTGGCCGAGGCGATCCACGACGACTGGGCGATCCTGATCGCCGGCGACTACGACTGCGACGGCGCCACCGGCACCGCGGTGGCCGTGCGTGGCCTGCGACTGCTCGGTGCGAAGCGGGTGAGCTATGCCATCCCCAATCGCTTTGTCCACGGTTACGGATTGAGTCCTGCGCTGGTCGCATCGCTGCAACCGACGCCGCAACTGATCATTACCGTCGACAACGGCGTGGCCAGTGTGGCTGGCGTGGCGGCAGCGAAGGTACGCGGTATCCGGGTGATCGTCACCGACCATCATCTGCCCGGCGAACAGTTGCCGGCATGCGATGCGATGGTGAATCCGAATCTCGCGGGCGACGCGTTTCCGAGCAAGGC
>DASZCB010000737.1:0-2317 GCA_035943575.1 Rhodanobacter sp.
AAAGAATGTTGCCACCCTGCTGACAGCACGCCGGCGAACGGGTAATGTCATTGATTCCGCAACGCAGCAAATGCCATGAACCCATTCCGCTGGTCGTACCGTGTCAGTTTTATCGTCGGTTTCCTGATCTGTGCAGGCCTGCTCGGCTTTGCGCTCTTCGCGGAAAAGTACTGGCACCTGATTCCCTGTCCGTTGTGCATCTTCCAGCGGATCGGTTTCATCGTGATGGCCGTGTTCTTCCTGCTCGGCGCATTGCACGCACCGCGTGGCAGCGCGCGTTGGGCGTATACCGGAGGCACGCTGCTGGGGGCGCTGTTTGGCATCGCCGTGGCCGCTCGCCATCTGTGGATCCAGTCGCTTCCGGCCGACCAGGTGCCGTCCTGCGGGCCGCCGCTGGACTACATGTTCAGCGCGTTCCCGTTCGCCAAGGTGCTGCGGCTGGTATTTACCGGCTCCGGCGAGTGCGCCAAGGTCGAGCCGATCCTTGGCCTGCCGATGCCGGCATGGAGCCTGTTGTGGTTCATCGCGCTGGCCGTGCTGGCGATCGTGGCCACGCGGCGGCGGACTCCTTTGAAATGAATGCTCCCACCGTGATCAAGGCCGTACCGATGAATGCCGGTTTGTCCAACGCTTCCGTACCCAACGACTGGGCTCCCGACTCATGGCAGCAGCGCGAGGCATTGCAGCAGCCGCACTACGATGATGCGATTGAATTGGCCGAGGCCAGCGCGCAGCTTGCCCAGCTGCCGCCGCTGGTGACGTCGTGGGAAGTGCTGGCGCTGAAGCAGTCATTGGCCGAGGCGCAGGAAGGCCGACGTTTCCTGCTGCAGGGCGGTGATTGCGCAGAGAGCTTTGCCGACTGCACCAGCCCGGTGATTTCCAACCGGCTGAAGGTGTTGCTGCAGATGAGCCTGGTGCTGGTGCACGGACTGAAGAAACCGGTGCTGCGCGTGGGTCGTTTCGCCGGACAGTACGCGAAGCCGCGTTCGACCGACACCGAGACGCGCGATGGCGTGACGCTGCCCAGTTTCCGTGGCGACGTGGTCAACAGTCCGGCGTTCACCGCCGAGGCGCGTCGCCCCGATCCGCAGCGGCTGATCCAGGCACACGCGCATTCCGCGTTGACCATGAATTTCGTGCGCGCGCTGATCGACGGCGGCTTCGCCGATCTGCATCACCCGGAGTACTGGGATCTGGCCTGGGTCGAACATTCGCCGCTGGCCGCTGAGTACCGCCAGATGGTCGCCGGCATCGGCGATTCGTTGCGCTTCATGGAGACGCTGGCCGGGCCGATCGCCGGTTTCTCCAGAGTGGATTTCTTCACCTCGCATGAGGCATTGCTGTTGCATTACGAACAGGCATTGACCCGCCAGGTGCCGCGTCATCCCGGCTTCTTCAATCTGTCCACCCACTTCCCGTGGATCGGCATGCGCACGGCTGCGCTGGACGGCGCCCACGTGGAATATTTCCGCGGTATCCGCAATCCGATCGCGGTGAAGGTTGGCCCCACGGTGAAGCCGGAGCAGCTGCTGCCGCTGATCGATGCGCTGAACCCGGATGACGAACCGGGTCGGTTGACCCTGATCCATCGCATGGGCAACGCGAACATCGCCAAGGCGCTGCCACCGTTGCTGGAGGCGGTGAAGCGCGAAGGTCGTCGCGTGCTGTGGGTGGCCGATCCGATGCACGGCAATACCGAAAGCACCTCGAACGGTTACAAGACCCGCCGTTTCGACAACATCCGCGGCGAGCTCGATCAGGCGTTCGACATCCACGCCACCGTCGGTACGCGATTGGGCGGCGTGCATCTGGAGCTGACTGGTGAAGACGTCACCGAATGCATGGGTGGCGCGCGTGATTTGTCCGAGACCGACCTCGATCGGGCCTACAAGTCGATGGTCGACCCACGTCTGAATTACGAGCAGTCGCTGGAGCTGGCGATGCTCATCGTGCGCAAATCGGTCGGCGGTTCACGCTGAGCTTTTGGTGTATGCGCAGCGCTGCGTGAGCAGCGCGTCATGGTTGCGGGACAACTGACCCTGTGCAAGTCGCGCAGCACCTGACTACTGTGCATGACAGCTGTCATGCGCACAGCCCGGCATAGTGCACTGGAGTGCATTTTCCACATGCGTGACGATGGACCCCTCTGATGGGGAGCATCGAGCGATGACCGAAAAGAATCTTGCGATGCCGCGCGTCGATGCGTGGACGCTGGTGGGGCTGGTGCTGCTTTTGCTGCCGCTGCTGACGATGGCGCATGAGCTGCTGGGGCACGCGCTCACGTGTGTGGCCAGCGGTCATCGACCCAGCGAGCTCG
>DASZCB010000738.1:0-4740 GCA_035943575.1 Rhodanobacter sp.
TCTGCCGTTGCAGAAGTTCGCGCAGCGCCTGATCCTGCTGCAGCGACAGTTTCTTGCCCATACCACCGGACGTGTCGGCAACCGTTTCGGTCTCCGACGCATCGGCTCGGCCCGATCCCTTGCCGTCCATCAGCTTGCGGAAACGCTGCACGTTCTCGTGGTCGTGGGTGGCGCCGGGCTTGTCGTTTTTCGATCCGCGCGTCGACGGGCACGCATGCGTCGACGCGGAATCGATCGATGACGATATGGTGGCTTCGTTGCGCATGGTCGACCTCAGCTTGGGGATGCTTGACGGAGCACCAGTTCTTCCATGTTCTGTTCTTCACGCCGGTCTTCGTGGTTGCGCATCGTGCGCTGCCATTCCTGTTTCATCTCGCCGACCGCATCAAGCTTGCTGCGCGCCTTGCGCCAGAACGCCAGCGCGCCGTCGAGCGCGATCGACGCTTCGGCGCTGGCCTGCTCGCATGCCTGCAGCGCCACCTGGCGTTCCTCGATACCGTGATCGAGCAATGCCAGGTGCCGTTCGTGCCGGTCCATTGCCGAGCCGGTCGGGCCGCCGTGCTCGAAAAGCTGCTGCCACGATGCATCGGCAAAGGCCTGGCGCATCCGGCGCGCACCATCCAGTGCGTCCACGGCTTCGAGTCGCCGGGCTTCGGCCTCGTCGAAGTGCCGGCGACAGCGGCGCAGTTCCGCCTCGATCGTCTTCAGGCGGATGTTGCGCAAAGTGCACAGTGGATCCAGCGGAAACTTCCCGGTGTTCATGTGCACACTCCGGTAAGTCGGCTGCGGGTGGCGAAGAAATCGGCCTGCTCGTGCGTGCCCTGGCGGAGCAGCTGGTTGATCGAATCCATGCGGGTGATCGCGGTATCCGCGTCGGCATCGCCGCCGGGTTTGTACTCGCCCAGTTGCAGCAGCATCTCGATCTCGCGGTACTTCGCCAGATAGCGCCGGAGCAGGCCGGCGGCACGTTGATGCGTGGGCGGCGTGACGCGCGGCATCAGACGGCTGGCGCTGGCGAGCAGGTCGATCGCCGGGTAATGGTTGGCCTGCGCCAGCCGGCGCGAGAGATAAATATGACCGTCCAGGATCGAGCGCACTTCCTCGGCGATCGGATCGCTGCCGTCCTCGTCTTCCATCAACACGGTGTAGAAGGCGGTAATCGCGCCATGCTCGTTGGTGCCGGCGCGCTCGAACAGGCGCGGCAACGCGGAGAACACCGACGGCGTGAACCCGCGCCGCGACGGCGGCTCGCCCATCGCCAAGCCGACATCGCGCAACGCGCGCGCGAAGCGGGTGACCGAATCCATCATCAGCAGCACGTTCATGCCGCGGTCGCGGAAGTATTCGGCAATGGCGGTGCCGAGCCAAGCGACGCGGCTGCGCTCCAGCGCGGGCCGATCCGAGGTGGCGACCACCAGCACGCTGCGCTTGAGGCCTTCCTCGCCGAGGCTGTCGTGCAGGAACTCGCCGACCTCGCGGCCGCGTTCGCCGACCAGCACGATCACGTTGACGTCGGCCTGCGCGTTGCGCGCCAGCATGCCGAGCAGGGTGCTCTTGCCGCCGCCGGCGACCGCGAAGATACCGGTGCGCTGGCCGCGACCGATGGTCAGTGCCGCGTCGATCGCGCGCACGCCGGTGGGCATGGCCTCATCAATGATGCTGCGCGAAAGCGGGTTGGGTGACGCCGAATACAGCGGTACGCGCTCTATGTTTTCCAGCGGGCCCAGTCCGTCCAGCGGCTCGCCGTGCGCATCGAGCACGCGCCCGAGCAGGCTCATGCCGGCGGGTGCCGTGGCCTGTCGTCCGGTGGCGGTGACGGTGGTAGCGGTGGAGATGCCTTCGAGCGGGCCGAGCGGTGTCAGCAGGGTCTGCTGCTGCGATACACCGACGACTTCGGCCGGCATGCTGAAACCCGTATCGACCTGTTCCAGCATGCACAGCTCGCCGATCGCCGCCCGCACACCGGTGGCGCGCACCAGCGTGCCGTAGGCTTCGGCGACACGACCCACGCGCTGAAGGGTGTCGCTGCGGCTCAGCGCACGCAGCAGCGGATCGCGTCCTTCCAGCAGAGTGTCGTCAGGCATCCGCGCGCTCACGTCGGCCTCCCGATGTCTGTTCGGCGGCGGCAAGGATCACCCGCGCCTGGTCGAGCTGTTCGTTGAATCCGGCGCGTACCATGCCGCCGGCGGATTCGATGATGCAGTCGAAGCGATCCAGCTCCGGATCGCCGATGATCTCGGTGTCCGGCGCGGCGGCAGCGCCGAGCGCCGCCACTTCGGCGCGCGCTGGCTCGACCGCGTCGGGGTGGACGCGAACCAGAAGATGTGGCTCGAACACAAGCTTCTGCATCGCCTCGGCGACCAGCGATGCGACCAGGCGCTCCGCACCGATCGCCGGTGCGATATGCCGCACCACGCCGATCGCGATATCGCCGGCACGGCGGCGCAGATCCTCGGTGGCGGCCGCACGTGCTTCGGTCAACGCATGCAGTGCCGCGGCGAAATCGCGCACGCCCAGTTCGCGACCTTGCTGCAGGCCTTCGGCGCGCGCCTGGTCACGAACCTGCGCGACATCGGTCTCCACCTGGCGCAGCAGCGCGTTGGCCTGATCGACCATTGCCTGTGCATCGGCCAGTGACGACCAGGCCGCTGCGGGAACGATGCCTGCATCGAGGTAGAGCTGGAAACGATCCCGATCGGCGATCATCGCGTTCATGGCGGCGACTCCTCTTCGGCTGCCAGCTGCGCCTGCAACAGCAACCCGTCGGTGGCGGCCTCGGCGGCCAGCAGATCGGCCACCGTGTTCAGCGGCAGCCAGGTTTCCCTGCTGCATGGGCGCGATGGAGGCTGCGCGTATGCGAGGGCGAGACGCGTGGAGAGTTCGGGATCGCGACGTTCCGCATGGCCGACGAACTCGATCCGGCCACGTTCGTCGATGGCGGTCACCAATGCCTCCGCATCGCGACCGCAACGATGAAGCAGGGCCGCACCCATCTGCCGGATCGCTTCGGGCGGGTTCCCTTTCCACGCCAGCGCCAGCTGCGCCTGTCGCCATGCATCCTGGCCCAGCGCGTCACGGACGAACAGAACGGCCTGGCGCTCCACGATCACGCGTAGCGCCGGGCCCAGCGACAGCACGCCGAGCGTGCGGGTGAACGACTGCAATCGCGATTGCGGCCAGTGCAGCCAGCTTTCGCTGGTATCCCAGGCGCGCCAGCGCTCTTGGTCGGGTGCGAACAATGCCGGTGCGCGGCGCAATGCCGCGCGCGCCAGCACGCGGCGACCGAGCGCGGACGTGCGTGCCGGTTCGAGCAAGGCCTCAGGCAATTCGCCGAAGTATCCGGCGTACAGCCCGTCAAGCAGGTCGCGGGCCTGTTGCTGGCGCATCGTCGCCTTGGTGGCGAGCTCAACGCTCATGTCGCACCGGTATGCGCGATGCCGACTGTCTGCCCAGCAACGTGCTGCGATTGCGCCACAGCAGCGCCGCCGCAAGCAGCACGGCAAGCACCGCGAATCCGATCAGCAACCACGAGGTGGCGTCGCCGCGCAGGATCGCGTTGGTCTGGTTGGCACGCATCGCCGTGGGATTCACCTCCGTCGGCGCGCGCTGGAAAAACTGCACGGTGACCCGGCTCGGGTCGGTCAACCCTTCCGTGCCGTTCATGATCGCGGCCTTGATGTCCGGCGCGCGGCTTTCGATGCCGGCGTTGGGCCGGGCGATGATCACCACCGACGCCGAGCCGTTTGGCGGCTTGTCGCTCAGCGGATCCTTGTCGGGCATGGACAGGAACACGTTCGCATCCACCACGCCGTCGAACTGGCGCAGCGCGTGATCGAGTTCCTGTTCGCGCGCGTAGATGAAACGCTGCTTGTCCTCGAGCGGCGAGGACACCAGGCCTTCCTTCTTGAACATCTGCGCGTAGTTGTCGCTGCTCTGGTGCGGCAGGCCGGCGTCGCGCAGCGCGGCCACCGCTGCAGGCATGTCGTGCCGGTCGATCAGCACTTCCCAGCCGTCGCTGCGATCGGCGGGCTTCTTCTCCGCGTCGATGCCGTTGTTGATCAGCGCAGCGACGACTTCGTTGGCCTGCTGCTCGTCGAGGTGGGCGTAGAGCGCATCGCGGGCACAGCCAGCCAGCAGCCCCCATGCCAGCATCAGGGCTGCCAACCGCCACGCCATGCCACTCGTCAAACGCTTCGCCATGTTGACCTCAGGACTGCTGACGGAACAGTTGCTGCACGCCATCCGAACTGCGGTTCGCGACGTTCGATGTCAGCTCGGCCTGGAACACCATTTGCTGGCACTGCATAGTCATGTCGATGATCTGGCTCGGTGCCAGATCGCGCCCGCTGCTGCGCATGGCCTCGGCCATCTTGCCGATCTTGCCGGCATGGCCGTTCAACGAATCGAACTGGTTGAGCACCGCACGGAAACCCGCAGTCAGCTCGTGCGTCACCGGTGTCACCTGCTCGGTCTGTACCTGGTTGGCCGGCGCGGCATCGGCGAAGCTCTGCTGAAACTTCGCGATGTCGTCCGCGTGGGCCGGCGCGGTGGTTGCGGCCGGCGTGCTGGCGAAACTCGCCACGCTGGCCATCTGGGTCGGAACTACATTCATGGGCCGTCTCCTTGCGAACTGCAGGCGATTACTGTTTGCGGCCCAGGCTGTCGAGCGCCTGGCCCACAGCGTTGTCCGAGGTGGATGCGCTGGTGGAAAGGAACTGCATCTTCAGGCTCTCGGCGGTG
>DASZCB010000739.1:0-2779 GCA_035943575.1 Rhodanobacter sp.
TCGGGTACGGCACGCAACATGAATACCATCGCCAAACTGGCCGGCATGGCCGGCGGGCAGGGCAGTGCATGATCGTGGCGATCGACGAGGAAACCCACTGGTGAATATCCTGATCTTTGGTGCCACCGGCATGGTCGGTCAGGGCGTGTTGCGCGAATGCCTGCTCGCCGCTGATGTGGCGCTGGTGCAGACGATCGGTCGCATGGCGACCGGCCAGCAGCATCCGAAGCTCAAGCAGCTGGTACATCAGGATCTGTTCGACTACTCCCCGATCGAGGCCGACATCACCCACTTCGACGCGTGCTTCTTCTGCATCGGCGTGAGCTCGTCTGGCATGGCCGAAGCGCCGTACACGCAGCTGACGCATGACCTCACGCTGGCCGCAGCCCAGACGCTGGCGCGGCTGAATCCGTCGATGACCTTTGTTTATGTTTCCGGCGCCGGCGCGGACAGCAGCGAAACCGGCAAGAGCATGTGGGCACGCGTGCGCGGGCGTACCGAGAACGCGCTGCAGCGATTGCCGTTCAAGGCCGTATACGTGTTGCGGCCCGGCATCATTCAGCCGCTGCACGGCATCCGCTCGAAGACGGATGCGTACCGCTGGTTCTACGCGCTGGCGCGACCGCTGCTGCCGTTGCTGCGCGCGTTGATGCCGAACACGGTGCTGAGTACCGAGATCGTCGGCCGCGCGATGCTCGCCGTGGCCCGGCACGGCGCGCCGAAGACGGTGCTGGAGGCGGCAGACATCAGCGCGCTTGGCCGCTGACCGGCGCCGCTTGCGCTACAACGCGACGAGCGTCTTGAAGCTGCCGTAGAACATCCGCTTGCCGTCGAACGGCATCGACCTCGGGTCCATCATCGCGGCGAGGCGCGGATCGGCCATCACCCGCTTGTTGATGCGATCGCGATCGCGGCGCGAGGCGACCCAGATCGATGATCCGGTATGAGTCGGGTTGCTGGACGTGTATTTCAGTAAGCGTCTGGTCGATGCTTGTTCGCCATGTGCAATTGCGCGACGTAGGCATCGTGCAGCGCCTGGCAAGTCTGGCGAGGGTCACTCAGCGCAGCGAGGCGTCGAGTTTGTCGAACAGGGCAGCGGTGCCTTGTTCGCGGCTGCCGGCGTCGTCGTAGCCGTCGAGCGTCACGATCTGTTAGGTGTAGCGCATGCGGGTGCCGCGGCCTTCGGGCCCCAGCTCCAGCGTGGACAGCGAGACCGAGATGCGCCGGTCGTCCAGATGCATGTCGTAGCTGTAGACGATGCGCTGGTTCGGCACGATGTCCCAGTAGCGGCAATCGAACGCGGACACCACGCTACTGACCCATTTGCCGACGACACGGTTCCCACATCGTCTTATAGGGCCGCACCCAATCGGCCACATCGCGCAGCGGCTGCAGCCGGCACGGCCGCCATTGCGCCTCGCGACTGCGCGTAACCAGACCGGCGCGTTCCAGCACCTTGAGGTGTTTGGTGATCGCGGGCAGCGTGATGTCGAAAGGCTGCGCCAGCTCGGTGACCGACGCCTGGCCGGAGGCCAGGCGCGTGAGGATCGCTCACCGGCTGGGGTCGGCGAGAGCGGAAAAGGTCACACCGAGCGGATCGGGCGGCACGGGAGTAGGAAATTCGATGGTTAATTTATCTAAAGGTCAAATGAAGAAGAGTAATCAAAGTTGTCAGGCGCCTTAGTTTTTGCAAGGGGTTACCCTTCGTGACAGGACATGACCGCCTGGCTAGCTATGGAGTGCGACAGCGCGACAGCGCGGCAACGCACCGCCAGCTAGGTCTCGGATTGCCCCACACCACCTCACTCAAGCCACGCGCCGCGGTCACGAATTCAGGGTTTTCGGCATCGCTTAGCGATGCCGGGTACGGCCGGCCACAGGCACTGCCTGTGCCGACGAAGTGAAGCAGTAACCACCGAAGTGTCCCACTCTGAGGAGAATCCCATGAATACACGTTTCGAACGCAGCGGTCCGCTGACCGAATTGACCAGTTACCCACAGTGGGCCCAGGACATGGTGGCTGATTGCGAAAGCACCAAGCAGCGTGTTCTGAGCCACGATATCTGGCGCATGATGACCAACTTGCAGCTCGATCATGAGTCCACCCGCAATTTCATGATGGGCTTGTGGCCGTTCATTGAGCGGTTTCCGAGCTTCATGGCACTGAATTTGCTTAAGACTCGTTATGGTCGCAGTCCGGGCGACGACAAGGCGCGGCGCTGGCTGGTGCGCAACATCCGGGTCGAACAGAACCACGCCGAGTATTGGCTCAACTGGGCCGAAGGTGCCGGTGTCGCGCGCGATGATCTGTTGCACGGCGCCGCTCCGCACGGCACCGACGGGCTGGCCCGCTGGTGCGAGGAAATCAGTGCACGCGGCACGTTGGCGGCCGGCATGGTCGCCACCAATTACGCGATCGAGGGGGTCACCGGCGAGTGGTCAGAGATGATCTACGAGAGTACAAGGTACCGTGAGAGCTTTGACCCTGCGATCCGTGTAGCCAGTCTGCGCTGGTTGCATCTGCATGCTGCCTATGATGACGTTCATCCATGGGAGGCATTGGATATAGTGTGTACGCTGATGGGCGAGACCCCTTCGGCCGATGACGTGGCGCATCTGGGCGAGTGCATCAAGCGGAGCTACATGAGCATGATCCTGCTAGGTGATCGTTGCATTCGGACGTGTCGCGATCTGTGGGTGGCGAACGAAGCAGCAGCTTGATGGATGTCGTAGTGCAAACTGAGTCCATGGATGGCTGCTGCATCATCAACCGAATGGG
>DASZCB010000740.1:0-3094 GCA_035943575.1 Rhodanobacter sp.
ACAAGGAAGAGTGAGGAAGTGTATGTCGATACACGACTGAATGATGACGCAGGCCTGCCGGCAAACAGACCCGGCCCTTCGGGTTGCCCTGCCGTGGCCGCCATGCGGCGGAACGAGCATGGCCTGCGCTGCGCACCACCACCTGTCAACCACGGCAGGGCAACGCGGCCTGCTTCGCATAGGTCAGCACACCCCACCATTCTCGCATGCGATGTGGGACCTCGTGCTTCACGGGAGCCGTGCCGATGCCCCTGCTATGCTCGGCTCCCCGATCGAGGTTGCCGCCATGAAAACCGCCGCCTTGCTGGTTGCTGCCAGCGTCCTGTTCGCTTCAAATGCGTTTGCGCAGTCATCTCCGTCGACGAATGTGCCACCGCCGCCCGGCATCAACGATCCGGGCGTGAAAGCCGTGACGCCGCCAGCCAAGCCGGCCGTCAAATCCAAGCCAGCCCACTCGGCTCGGCAACCGCTGGATCTGAAGCCGCAGGCGTTGCCGGCGATGCAGGACAGCGGCAACGCGCCCGCCGGCAGGGACAAGTCGCTGCCGCAGATCAGGGTGCGCCAGGAGGGTGACAACAACATCCAGGAATACAGCCGCAATGGCCAGGTCTACATGGTGGTGGTGACGCCCAAGATCGGTATCGCGCAAACCTACATGGTCGATCCTCAGGGCCGGCTGGTCGACGAGCACGGCCAGAAGCCGGTACGGCCGGTGATGTACAAGGTGCTGGAGTGGGGCAAGAGCAGGCCGGCCACCGAGGAATCCACCGGGACAACACCGGGCGACGACGGTCACTGAATCACGCGTTGAATGTCGTCATCGGCGCGTTGCGCCGTGACGGCACCGATGTCGAGCGGAGGGCAGTGCGATGCAACTGCGTGAAAGCTGGCTGCTGTTTGCGTTGGGCTCGGCGTTGTTCGCGGCGCTGACCGCCTTGTTCGGCAAGCTCGGCGTGGTCGGCATCAATTCCAACCTCGCCACCTTCATCCGCACCATCGTCATCCTGATCGTTACCGCCGGCATCCTCAGCCTGCGCCAGGAGTGGGCCAGGCCGACCGGCTTGCCGCTGCACAGCTGGCTGTTCCTGGTGCTGTCCGGCATCGCCACCGGCCTGTCATGGCTGTGCTACTACCGCGCGCTGCAGCTGGGGCCGGTGAGCAAGGTGGCTCCGATCGACAAGCTCAGCGTGGCGCTGGCGATTGTGCTGGGGCTGGTGTTTCTGGGCGAGCGGCCGAGCTGGCCGCTGTTGATCGGTGGCGTGTTGATCGTGGCCGGTGCGATGGTGATTGCACTGTTCTGACGACGGCTACGCCGGATCGTCCAGTTCCGGATAGTGGCGGAAGATGCCGTCCTCGTTGAACGCCAATCGGCGTGGCGATTCGAGGTAGGCGGCGATGTTCGGGCGCTCGGCCACCCGCTGTCTGAGTGCAGTGAGTTGCGGCAGCTTGGGCGACAACCGGCGCATCGCACGCGGAAACGCGTAGGCCAGTCCGCTCATCAGCTGGAACAGAGACAGGTCGACGTAGGAGTGTTGGCGCAAGGGGTGGCGACCGCCGCCACGCTGCAGCACGTTCTCGAAGTAACCGAGGAATTTGGGCAGCCGCGTCTCGCGAAGGTCGGCAGCACGCCGCTTCGCCTCCGCCTTCTGATCCGCGTAATACAGCCCGCTGGCAACCGGATGGTGGCTGTCGTGCACTTCGGCAACGATGTCGCTGATGGTCAGTTCCAACTGATGCGCGTAGATGCGCCCGGACTCGCTGTCGGGTACCAGACCGAGTCCCGGGCCAAGGTACTGCAGGATGTTGGCAGTCTGTGCGATGACCAGCCGGCCGGCCCTGAGGAAGGGCGGCGCGAACGGCAGCGCGCTTTTGTGTTCTCCATCGAGAAAGGCGGCAATGGCACCGTCGCCTTTCTCGCGCGCCACGTCGACGTAGCTGGCGCCGGCATCTTCCAGCGCCAATCGCACGAACTCGCCGCGGCCCTGGATGCCCGTCCAGTAATACAACTCGTAAAGCATGGCAGTCTCCGGTTCGAAGACATCGATGCTGGAACGTGTTGCCTCTACGGGGCGTGTACGATTTTGTGGCGCCTCAGTGGCGGAAGTGACGCATGCCGGTGAACACCATTGCCATGTCGTGCTCGTCGGCGGCGGCAATCACCTCGGCGTCGCGCATCGAGCCACCGGGCTGGATCACCGCGCTGATGCCGGCCGCGGCAGCCGCATCGATGCCATCGCGGAACGGGAAGAACGCATCGGACGCCATCACTGAGCCACGCACCTCCAGTTTTTCGTCGGCCGCCTTGATGCCGGCGATCTTCGCGCTGTAGACGCGGCTCATCTGGCCGGCGCCGATACCGATGGTCTGGCGGTCGCGCGCGTAGACGATGGCGTTGGACTTGACGAATTTCGCCACCTTCCAGGCGAAGATCAGGTCGTGGATCTGTGCCTCGGTCGGCGCGCGGCGGGTGACGATCTTCAGATCATCCGCGCCGATCATGCCGGTATCGGCGCTCTGGATCAGCAGGCCCGAGCCGACGCGCTTGGAATGGTTGCCCGGATGAGCGTGCAACAGGCTGCCCTGATCCAGATTGGAGTTTGCCGGCAGCGGAATCACCAGCACGCGCACGTTGCCCTTCTTGGCGAAGGCCTTTAGCGCGTCGTCTGCATAGGCCGGTGCCAGCACCACTTCGACGAACTGGCGCGCCACGATCGCCTGCGCGGTGGCGCCGTCCACCTCGCGGTTGAACGCGATGATGCCGCCGAAGGCCGAAGTGGGGTCGGTCTGGTAGGCGAGGTCGTAGGCGTGGCCGATACCGTCCAGGCTCACCGCGACGCCACACGGGTTGGCGTGCTTGACGATCACACAGGCCGGCTTGACGAAGCTGCGCACGCATTCCCACGCGGCGTCGGCGTCGGCGATGTTGTTGAACGACAGCTCCTTGCCCTGCAGCTGGCGGAACGTGGCGAGCGTGCCTGGTGCCGGATACAGGTCGCGGTAGAACGCGGCCTGCTGATGCGGATTCTCGCCGTAGCGCAGATCCATCAGCTTGACGAAGCGGCCATTGACCTGACCGGGGAATGCGGCATGAGCG
>DASZCB010000741.1:0-5209 GCA_035943575.1 Rhodanobacter sp.
AACATCAGCACCACGCCGATATAGCCGGCCCAGTCATGCCACATCAGATTCATCGCTTGACACCTCGCTGACGCAGAGCTTCGAACAACACTACGCCGGTGGCGACAGAAACGTTGAGGCTTTCCATCGTACCCGGCATCGGGATCTTCGCCACGAAATCGCACAACTCGCGAGTGAGTCGGCGGAGGCCCTCGCCTTCGCTGCCCAGCACGATGGCCACCGGCCCCTTCAAATCGACGCCATAGACCGATGTCTCGGTATCACCGGCCAGACCGGTGATCCACACGCCGGCATCCTTCAGTTCGCGCAGCGTGCGGGCCAGGTTGGTCACCGCGATCAGCGGCACGCGGTCGGCACCACCGGCCGATGCGCGGCGCACCACGGGAGTGAGTCCGACCGCACGATCCTTCGGCACGATCACCGCGGTGGCTTTCGCCGCGGCCGCGCTGCGCAGACAGGCGCCGAGATTGTGCGGATCGGTGACGCCGTCGAGCACCAGCACCAAGGTGTCGCTGCCGTCGCGCTCCATCAGCGCGACCAGATCGTTCTCATGCGCCATCGGTGGCGCTTCGTAACGCGCTACCACGCCCTGATGACGCGCTTCACCGGCGAGCTTGTCCAGCTCATCGCGCGGACGATGCTGCACCGGAATCTTCAATGCCTTCGCGCGCTCGGCCAGCTCCAGCACGCGTGCATTGCGCTGGCCATTCTCGACCAGCACTTCGCGCACGCGCTCGGCATCGTTGCTCAACGCACCTTCGACCGGGTTGATCCCGACGATCCAACTTTCGCTCATGACTTGCCTTTCGGTTTCGGTTTGCGTCCGCCGTTCTTCTTCGGTGCATGCGAGGCAGCGGCCGGTGCCGGCCCGCGTTTCGCGGAGCCGTCCTTGCGCGGACGACGGGCTGCCGGCTGGCCGGTCTTGCCTGCATTCGGCGCGCGACTCGAACGCTGCTCGCCGGCATGTTGACGACTGGAAGTGTGCGGACTGGACGGCGGATTATCGCTCGCCGCGGCCTTGTACGGGGACGCTGCGGCAGCCGCGGGTTCCTTGCGGCCAAACGCACGGCCGATCGCCTGCGCAGCCCGCCCGAACATGCCCGGTGCCTTGGTCGCGGCGGCCTTCTTCGGCAACGAGTAGCGCTCGCCGCTGGCCGCGTAATCGTAAGCCTTGCCGCTGCCTGTCGGTGGCGTAACCGGTGTGCGTGGCGATACCAGCCGGAAGTCGATCTTGCGATCCTCCAGGCTGGCGCGCAGCACCTGGATACGTACGTGGTCGCCGAGGCGGAACTGCGCGCCAGTGCGCTCGCCCTTCAGCAACTTACGGGTGGCGTCGAAGTGGTAGTAGTCGTTGGCAAGCTGGCTGATATGCACCAGGCCGGACACTTTCGATTCGTCCAGCTCCACGAACAGGCCGAACGAAGTGACGCCGGTGACCACGCCCTCGAACTCGCTGCCGATGTGCTTCTCCATCCACGCGCACTTGAAGCGCTCGTCCACATCGCGCTCAGCCTCTTCAGCACGCCGCTCGCGCTGCGAACAATGGATCGCCATCGCCGACATCTCGGCGGGACTGTACGTGTAGTCACTCGGTTTGCCGTTGGTCAACGCATAACGGATCGCACGATGCACGAGCAGATCCGGGTAACGACGGATCGGCGAAGTGAAGTGCGCGTATGCCTGCAGCGATAAGCCGAAGTGGCCACGGTTGTCCGGCTGGTATGCCGCCATGCTCTGCGAGCGCAACAGCACGTTCTGAATCAGCTCGCGCTCGGGGCGGTCATGCACCATGCGCAGGATCTCGGAGAAATCCGCCGGGGTGACGTCCTCCACCGGCGGCATGCGCAGCTTGAACTCGCGCAGGAACTGCTGCAGGTCTTCGTATTTCTCTGCCGGCGGCGGCTCGTGCGCGCGAAACAGCGCGGGGATCTTCTTCTTCTCCAGGAACAGCGCCGCCTGCACATTGGCGGCGATCATGCATTCCTCGATCAGCTTGTGCGCGTCGTTGCGCTCAGTGGCGCCCATCGACTCCACGCTGCCGGTCTGGTCGAGGCGGAACTTCACTTCCGGTGTCTCGAAGTCGATGGCGCCGCGACGTTTGCGCTGCTGCGCCATCGCCTTGTACAGCGCGTGCAGGTTTTCCAGCTGTGGCAACACGTCGGCCACTTCATGGCGCGCATCGGCATCATTGAGGCCGACCACCTGCCACACCTTGTCGTAGGTGAGTCGTGCATGCGACAGCATCACTGCGTCGTAGAACTTCGACTTGGTCACGTTGCCTTCGGCATCGACCAGCATGTCGCAGACCATGCACATCCGCTCGACTTTCGGCATCAGCGAGCAGATGCCGTTGGACAGCGTCTCCGGCAGCATCGGCACCACGAAACCGGGGAAATAGGTCGAGGTGCTGCGCTCGTACGCCTCGCGATCCAGCGCGTTGCCGACCTGCACGTAATGCGAGACGTCGGCGATCGCCACGATCAGCCGCCAGCCACCACCGCGCTTCGGCTCGGCATAAACCGCATCATCGAAGTCGCGCGCGTCGGCGCCGTCGATCGTCACCAGCGGAAGCTGGCGGATATCGGTGCGGCCTTCGCGCTCGGCGGCGGTCACCACGGATTCGACCTGTGCCGCATCGCGCAGCACTTCCGGCGGCCATTCGTGCGGCAGGTCATGGCTGGCAATTGCCATTTCCACTACCAACGACGGCTGCAGACGCTCACCCAACACCGCGCGGATCTCGCCCATCGGACCTCGATGCGGTGTCGGCGGATCGGTGATCTCGACCACCACGATCTGACCGGAGCTGGCACCCTGCTCCTGTCCCGGCTTGATCATCACATCCTGGTTCAAGCGACGGTCGTCCGGCGCCACCAGGGTTACGCCATTCTCGACCACCACCCGGCCGACCAGCCGCGATGAACGCCGTTCCAGCACCTCGGCAATGGCACCCTGCCGGCGGCCGCGGCGGTCGATGCCGACCACGCTGGCGAGCACGCGATCGCCATGCATTACAGCGCGCATCTGCTGCGGCGACAGGTACAGATCGTCGCCGCCCTCGTCGGGGCGCAGGAAGCCGTAGCCTTCGGCATTGGCCAGCACCCGACCGGCAATCAGGTCGAGCTTCTGCGTCGGCGCGTAGCCGCCGCGCCGGCCCAGCAACAGCTGGCCATCGCGCACCATCGCTGCCAGCCGCTTGCGCAGCGCTTCGAGGTCGTCTTCGTCGTGAATTTCCAGCGCCTCGGCAATGCGTGCCTCGGTCAGCAGCTCGCCGCGCTCTTCGAGCAGGGCGAGGATCGCCTCGCGGCTGGGGATCGGGCGCGCATAACGCTGCGCCTCGCGATCGGCATGAGGGTCGCGCACGGCGCCTGCGGCAGCCTTATTGCGTCGTGGTCCGGTGGATGCGCCGGCTTGCTGTTTCTGGTCGGCGGATTTTGCCCGACCTTTGGGGGACTTGGAGTCCTGGTCCTTGCCGGACTGCGGGGGAGTTTTTCTGGTCACTAAATGTCCTTGTGGTATTTGCGGCGCGGAGAATGACACGACGCGATGAGTGGGTGTGAAAAAGTGTTGACAAGCTACCGACAGATGCCTACATTACGCGGCTCACGCAGCTCGCAGAGCGGTGTGACACCTGCCCAGGTGGCGGAATTGGTAGACGCACTAGCTTCAGGTGCTAGCGGGGGCAACTCCGTGGAGGTTCGAGTCCTCTCCTGGGCACCAATTGTAAACGAAGGCCGCCCTCCAAGGCGGCTTTCGTCTTTTCAGGGTTCAGCTTTTCCCTTCTCCCGACGGGAGAGGGGCTCATCAAACAGCCGCAGGCCCCTTCAGCTCGATCATGTTGCCCTGCGGGTCGTACAGATAGATCGACGGGCCTTCGCCGCGCGCGCCATAACGCGAGCCCAGCTCACCGATGCGCACCCCGTGCGCCTTGAGGTGCGCAAGGATCGCTGCCTCGTCGTAGTCCTCCACGCGCAGGCACAGATGATCCATGTTGTGGCCTTCGCTACCTGGCGCAGCGCCACCGTGGCGGCCGAGCTTGCCATCGATACTGACCAGATCGATCAGTGAGGCGCCGGCACGCAGTTGCACCAGGCCGATCTCGTCCTGCCGGCGCTCCTCGTGGCAGCCGAGCACGTCGCAGTAGAAGCGCTGCATCGCCACGATGTCGATGGCACGCAACACCACATGGTCGATTTCAGCGATGCGGATCATGACTTAAAGCTCGGATCAAACAAGGTAGTCCAAGCATAGCTTGTTGGATTCTGCCGGCTGCTGCATCGACAGGTGCCGCGATACATATGGCCGCATGCACACCGCGCACCGCCGTCACACGACGTGGTGTAGTCTCGACAGATTGAATAATCGCCAAGCGAGTCACGCTCGACACGCCACGATAGTTCCAACCCGTCAGGGGGAATGATCATGGCCGAAGCCGCGCAACCGAAGAACGAACCTGAAGAATCTCCATTGTCACCCTGGTGGGTTCGTTCGGTATTGATCGTGCTGGTGCTCGGCTTTGCTACGTTGCTTGCGATCACCCTTCTGGCTTATCGCAACGCGCCGCCCATACCCGGTCAGATAAAGGACCCCAGCGGCGCTACGCTCTTCAACGCGGACGACATCGGCAACGGCCAGGCGCTGTTCCTGCGTTACGGCTTGATGGATAACGGCACGATCTGGGGACACGGCGCCTACCTCGGACCCGATTATTCCGCCGAGGCGCTGCACGAGATCGGTGACGACACCGCCACAGCGCTGGCGCAGCAGCAATACGGCAAACCGCTGGCCGAACTGACGCCGATGCAGACCGCGGCGATTCGCGCGCAAGTCGCGGTGACGTTGAAAACCAACCGCTTTGATGCTGCTACCGACACGCTGCAGGTAACTGCACCGGAAGCAGCGGCCTATCGTCAACAGATCGCCCACTGGAAGACCTATTTTCACGATCCAGCAGGGAATGGTGGACTCAAACCCGACCTGATCACCGATCCAGTCGAGTTGCACCAGCTCACCGCGTTCATCACCTGGGCGGCATGGGCCTCGGTCGCCGATCGCCCAGGTAGCAACTACTCATATACCAATAACTTTCCCTATGACCCCGAGGTCGGCAATCAGCCGCCGCCGGGAGCTTTGCTGTGGAGTGCACTAAGTTTGGTGGTACTGCTCGGCGGCATTGGTGCGGTGCTGCTGGCATTCGGCAAATTCGACT
>DASZCB010000742.1:0-7715 GCA_035943575.1 Rhodanobacter sp.
GGCCAAGGTCTGCTGCAGCTCGGCACGCGCCGCATACAGCTCCAGGAACACGCGTACCTTGGACTGCAGGATCACGTCGTTGATCGGCTTGGCGATGTAATCGACGGCGCCGGAGCGGTAACCCTTGAGGCGGTTCAGGTCATCGGCATAGGCGGCGGTGACGAAGATGATCGGCGTGTCGCGCAGTTGCTCGGCCTCGCCCAGCAAGGTGGCCACCTCGAAACCGTCCATGTCGGGCATGTGGACGTCGAGCAAGATCAACGCAAACCGGTGGTCCAGGCACAACGCCAGCGCTTCGTTGCCGCTGCGCGCCTCGAAGATCTGTGCGCCGCTGCGTGCAAGCAGTCGACGCATGGCAACCAGGTTGGCGGCGGTATCGTCGACGATCAGAATTTTCGGCAGCATCACGTTCGCACCAGGTGGCATCCCGTATGGCTACCTTAAACCGCGCCATTGCCGGCCGGTGTGAAATTGGCGGCATTGCCGCCACCGAGGCCGGGGGATCAACGCGGCAGCCAGCTCCGCAGCATGGCCGCCAGCCGATCGATGTCGATCGGTTTGGACAGATAGTCGCTGGCGCCCATGGCCATGCACTTCTCGCGATCGCCATGCATTGCCTTGGCGGTCAGCGCGATGATCGGCAGCTCGGCGAACCGCGGCTGCTCGCGGATCGTGCGCAGCACCTCGTAGCCGTCCATGCCCGGCATCATGATGTCCATCAGCAGCAGCTCCGGGGCGGCCTCGTCGGCCAGCATCTTCAACGCCTTTTGGCCGTCCTGCGCCAGGCTAACCTGCAACCCCCAGCCACGTAGTACCTTCGACAGCGCAAACAGATTGCGCATATCGTCGTCCACCAGCAGCACCCGATGGCCGCTCAGTCCCGCGACCGGTGGTGGCGGGCCGGCCGTCGCGGGCACGGCGCTGCCGTTATCCCCGGGCTGCTGCCCGCTGGCGACGAGCAGCAGGCGTTCGAGCGCGAGTCCGATCGATTCGCGGCTGACCGGCTTGGTCAGGAAACCGATCGCGCCGCGTGCCAGCGCGCGCGGAGCCTCGTCGGTGACCGAGATGCAGTGCACCGGGATCGCGCGGGTGGCGTCATCGGCGCGGAGTTGGTCGAGCACCGCCCAGCCGTCCATCGTTGGTAGCGCGACATCCAGCAGGATGCCGCTGGGGCGATGCTGTCGCGCTAGCAGCAACCCTGATTCGCCATCGGCAGCGGCCAATGCGCGGTAGCCTTTGCGGTGGATCATGTCGATCAGGATGCGTGCAAATACGGGATCGTCCTCGATCACCAGGATCGTGGTCTGACCAGGCAGCAGCGAGTGACGGTCGTCGTCGACCACGTCCGGCAGCAGGTGCGGCGACGTCGCTCGCGCGGGCGTTGCAGTGTTTGGCCTCGGCGCGTCGTCGGCCGGTTCGAGTGACGGTACCGGCGGCGTTTCGGGCAGCAGCACGGTAAAGGCGCTGCCGCGACCGCTTTCACTGTGCAGCACGATGTCGCCGCCCAGCAGCAAGGCCATCCGTCGCGAGATCGCCAGGCCCAGCCCGGTGCCGCCGAACTGCCGGCTGGTGCCCGCATCGACCTGTTCGAACGCGTTGAAGATGCGCTCGAACTTGTCGCGCGGGATGCCGATGCCGGTGTCACTGACCGTTAGCGCGAGCAGCGGCTGGTCGCGCAGCGCGGTGGGGATGGCGAGTTCGCTGCCGGGCCGGCCGATCCGCACGCTGATCCCACCGCGCGCGGTGAACTTGAATGCGTTGCTGAGCAGATTGTTGGTGATCTGTTCGAGCTTGCCCGTATCGGTGTGCAGGATCGCCGGCAGGCCTGGTTCGATCTCCAGTGTGAAACCCAGTCCCTTCTGTTCGGCGACATGCACAAAGCTGCGCCGGAGCCGCCGTTCCAGCTCGGCCAGCGGCAGTTCGTCGATGATCAGTTCCATCTTGCCGGCCTCGATCTTGGACAGGTCGAGGATGTCGTTGATCAGGTACAGCAGGCTGTTGCCGGCGTCATGGATAACCCGTGCCGATTCGACCTGCTCTTCATTGAGATTGCCGCTATCGTTGTCGGCGAGGCTGCGCGAGAGGATCAGCAGGCTGTTCAACGGTGTGCGCAACTCGTGCGACATGTTGGCCAGGAACTCGGACTTGTACTGGCTGGCCCGCGCGAGCTCGTCGGTCGTCACGCGCAATTCCGCGTTGGACGCCTGCAGTTCGTCGGCCTGCCTGCGTAGCTCGTCCTCCGAGGCGATCAGCCGTTCGGACTGCTGTTCGAGTTCGGCCGTCTTTGCGTGCAGGGTATCGTTGTTGTCGCGCAGCACTTCCTTCTGCTGGCGCATCACCAGTTCGGACACGCGCAGCTCGTCGGCCTGCTCCTGCGTGCGCAGCAGCAGATCGTGCGTGCTGGTCGTGCGGTTGAGGTTTTCCAGGGTCAGTGCCACGAGCGGAAGGAGTTCCTCCAGCAGTTGCCGTTGCAGCGGGCTGAGCGCGGTGAAGCCGGCCAGTTCCAGCACGCCGATCAGGGTGTCGCGGTAGAGCACCGGCAGGATCGCCAGATGGCCGGGCAGCGCTTCACCGCTGCCGGAGTCGACATGCAGATAATCAGCCGGCACGTCATCGAGGATGATCGCCTTGCGCTCCACGGCGCACTGCCCGACCAATCCTTCACCGGGGATGTAGTGGTCCGACGAACGGTTGCGCAGGCGCAGGCCGTAACTGCCCAGCAGGTCGAGTCGATGGCGCGCGTCGTCGTACGAATAGAACAGGCCCACCCCGGCCCCGCACAACGGAACCAGCTCGCTGATGAGCCATTGCGCGAACTCTTTGTGCGTGGTGGCCTGCAGCACTAGATGGGAAATGCCCGAGACCTGCGCCTTGATCCAGGTCTGCGCTTGCGTATCGAGCGACATCTGCTTGAACACCTGCAGCGTGCGCGTGATTTCGCCGATCTCGTCGCGCCGATCGAGCCGGTCGACCTCGAAATCGTGGTCGTGCTTCGTCAGCCGGCTCAACAGGTCGGTCAGGTTGCGCAGCGGTCGGGTGATCAGCCGCGAGGTCAGCCGGATCACCACGATGCCGAGAATGATGCCCAGCAGGATCGCCACCGCGTTGATCACCATGGTGGTGGTAAGCGTACGATCCAGCTGCGCTTTGCGCGTGACCAGCAGCAGGTTTTCCTCGGCCGTCATCTGGTCGAGCAGCGCCGACAGATCCTCGATCCGGACGGTGCGATGCTGCATATAGCTTGACTGGATACGTTGCCGTTCCGCTCCCGCAGCCGGGTTGCCGGGATCCAGCGTGGTCAGTGGATTGATCGCGTTGTCGGTGATCTCCTGCTGCCATCGAGCTGCCAACGCTTCGATCGAGTCGATGCGTGACTGCTGCAACGCGTTGTCGGCCGTCAGGCGGCGCAGCTCGGCGAGGCGGTCGTGCAAGTCGCGCGTCGCGTCCTTGAACATCGCCAGCTGGTTCGCGGCAGGGGACAGCATGTAGTCGCGCGCATCGACCTGGTTGCCTTGCACCACCCGTTGCACGTCATCGAGTTCGAGCAGCACCTGGTAGGTGTGCATAGCCCAGTGCCGATTGCTTTCCTGCTGGCGTAGCGAGTGCAGGGTGATCCCGCTGGTCAGCAGGAACAGGCCCAGCAGCAGGCCGATCGCCAGCGCCATCTTGCGCTGCAGCGGCTGGTCGGCCAGCCAGGAACGGTTTGATCGGTTCGGGCGCATGCCAAGATCATCGCAGTTTGCGCGGCCGTTTGCTGCACGCGCGCCGTGAAGGCGGGCGCGCATTCCATCAACGATTCAGCGATGGCGCCACGGCATGAATGGCACGATCGAGCCGCGCCGCAACGCGACAATCAGCAGGCCGAGCGTGCACATCGAGCACAGGCTCAGCGCGATCACCGACGCCTCGGCGCCGAACACGCCGCCGCTGAGCCAGTCCGGGCCGCTGCGGGTGGACACCAGCCAGCCGTCGGTTTTGAGCCCCGAGACGGGAATGCCGTAGATCGTGCCCTGGGCAAAGTTCCATGCCGCATGCACGCCCATGCAAATCGGCAGCGAGCGGGTCACGTGATACAGCATGCCGAACAGCAGGCCGGCCTCGATCGCGATGGCGGCCGAGCTCCACAGCGTTGCGCCCGGATTGGCGATATGCGCGGCGCCGAAGAACAACGCCGAGACGATCAGTGCAGCCCAGGTGCCGAGGCCTTCCTCGACAATGCGGAACAGCGCGCCGCGAGTGATGATCTCCTCGCCGATGCCTGCGCCCAGTCCGACCATGAGCAGGGCCGGCAGCCAGTCCGCATCCGGATTCGTGCCGGTGACGTGGTAGCTGCCCAGCAGGTACAGCGCGCCGACCGCAGCACTGAACAGCAGCAGGCCCGCGAGCATGCCGATGGCGCCATCCGGCAGCAACCGGCGCAGCGCCAGCTCGCTTACCGGGCGGCGCTCCACCAGTTTCACCAGCAGCAGGTAGGCCAGCAGCGCCGGCAGAGCGCGCATCAGCAGCTGCCCCAGGGCATGAGCGACATCCGATGCTCCCTTGCCGCCCCAGCCCAGCACATGGATCAATCTGCCCATCGCGAAACTGAGGACGATGAACAGCAGGGTGAAGATCACCAGGCGCGCTAGCGGCGAAAACACCAGCCAGCGCTTCCAGCGCGGCGCGCCGGCAGGTGTGACGAAAGCAACGGACGCGTCATGCATGGCGCTGTGTTCCCCTATCTAGAGGGGTGCACGCTAACAGCCGAAGTTGGAGGCGCCTAGTGACGTCTGTCATGGCCGATATCGGGGCCAGCGCTACACCTCGACGGAGGCCGCATGCTCGCGCGTGTTGGCAAAGCGCACCTGCGGCCAGCGCTCCTGCGCCAGTTGCAGGTTCACTCGCGTCGGCGCGATGTAGACCAGTTCGCCGGCACCGTCGATCGCCAGATTCATCGCATTCTTCTCGCGGAACTCGGCCATCTTCTTCTCGTCGTCGCAGTGCACCCAGCGCGCGGTGGTCACCGTCACCGGCTCGAAGCTGGCGTCGACGTTGTATTCGTCCTTCAGTCGATACGCCACCACGTCGAACTGCAGCACGCCGACCGCGCCGAGAATCAGGTCGTTCGACATCAGCGGGCGGAAAAACTGGGTGGCACCTTCTTCGCTCAACTGCGCCAGACCCTTCTGCAGCGCCTTCATCTTCAGCGGGTCGCGCAGGCGCGCGCGGCGGAACAGTTCCGGTGCGAAGTTCGGGATGCCGGTGAAGTTGATCGCCTCGCCTTCGGTGAACGTGTCGCCGATGGTGATGGTACCGTGGTTGTGCAGGCCGATCACGTCGCCCGGGTAGGCCGTCTCTACGATCTCGCGGTCGCTGGCCATGAAGGTCAGCGCGTTGGCGATGCGGATGTCCTTGCCCGTACGGGTCTGGATCATCTTCATGCCGGCGGTATAGGTGCCCGAACACACGCGCATGAACGCCACGCGGTCGCGATGCGCCGGGTCCATGTTGGCCTGGATCTTGAACACGAAGCCGGAAAGTTTCTCTTCTTCCGGCTGCACTTCGCGGCTCAGCGTACCGCGCGGTCGCGGCGACGGCGCGTGTTCGACGAAGAAATCCAGCAACAGCTGCACGCCGAAGTTGTTCACCGCCGAGCCGAAGAACACCGGTGTCTGCTTGCCGGCGAGATACTCGTCCATCTCGAACGAGGGCGCGGCGCCCTGCACCAGTTCGAGTTCGTCGCGCAGCTCGCGCATCGCCTCGTCGCCGATCTTCTCCAATAGCCCCGGCGCATCGAGCCCCTTGAAGATGGTGGAGTCCTGCCGGGTGAAGTTCTTGCCCGGTTCGAAGATGTGCACCTCGTCCAGCACCAGGTGGTACACACCCTTCAAGCGCTTGCCCATACCGATCGGCCAGGTCACCGGGGCGCAGGCGATGCCGAGCACCGACTCGACTTCGTCCAGCAGTTCGATCGGCGATCGGCCCTCGCGGTCGAGCTTGTTGATGAAGGTCATGATCGGCGTATCGCGCAGCCGGCAGACTTCCATCAGCTTGATCGTGCGCTCTTCCACGCCCTTGGCGCAGTCGATCACCATCAGTGCCGAATCCACCGCAGTCAGCACGCGGTAGGTGTCCTCGGAGAAGTCCGCGTGGCCCGGCGTGTCGAGCAGGTTGACGATCTTGCCCTCGTACGGGAACTGCATCACCGATGACGTCACCGAGATGCCGCGTTCCTTCTCCAGCGCCATCCAGTCGGAGGTCGCATGCCGCGCCGCCTTGCGCCCCTTCACCGAGCCCGCCATCTGGATCGCACCGCCGAACAGCAGCAGCTTTTCGGTCAACGTAGTCTTGCCCGCGTCAGGGTGGCTGACGATGGCGAAGGTGCGGCGGCGGCGGGTTTCTTGCAGATGGGTGGACATGGGGGCAGGTCGGCTGGAGCGCGAACCGGCAATTGTAGCTTGGATCGTCTTCGAACAAGGACGAAGTACTTTGGCCTAGATGGCTACGAGCTAGCGTGAGATTTTGATCAGATCGAATTTTCCCTTGCCCACCTTGCGCCATGGAACGCGAAAAACGGCGGGAGGCCTCATTGACTCCGCATGTTCAACAATTCGAGGCCACCACTGGATAAGCCGTGCGGCCTTCTCAAAGTGTGGCTGTGTGGACCAGCCCTTATCGAGAACAAAGACGATCAAGCCCGCGCTGGCGATAGCATCACGTTCGATCTGTCTCCGATAGTGATGATCTTGGGTGATATGGATTTGAACACCCGCGTCCTTCACCGCGGCGAACAGCTCAACATCCGGCGTTCCACGCGGTACTAAGTCAATGACGTGAACCACTTGGTGGTTATCGGCCTCAGCGAGACTATTCAATGCCCGAGCAAGGGCCGCTGAAAGGTTCTCGTCGAGTTGCGCCTTCAAGCAGTCGCCACCATGGACTCAAACTCAACTGCCTTACGGATAGCGATAAGTGGAACATCATATAGCTTCGCGACACGCTTCTCGTTGCCGCCTTCGGCTTTCACTGCCTCGCTGATTGCTGCGGTAGGGATGTCGTACTCAGTGAGAATTGGTTGACCAAATTTGCGGGTCGGGTCAAAAACGATGGCCTTCGAGTTGCGTAGTGGAAACCAGCGCGTGGCCTCACCTTGCATGTCCAGCTCTACGCCCTCGCGCAGTGAGGGTCCAATGACTTTCTGAATCACATTCTGTTGCTTCTCGACGTCAACCAAGGATTCATCGCCAGTCTCTTCGACGACTTCCATAAAAATACGCTTGCCATCTGTTCGAAATTTTTTGCAAGTGAATGGGTAGGGTGTCGATAGGCGCTCACGTGCTACTTCCAATGTGCGCCGAATAAGCAGCATAGACACGCCTTCGTTGCGGAAGGTATGGACAAAGCGAAGCTCCATCAGGTCTTTGAAGCCGAGCCCTTCGATTTCGGAGTCAGCTAGCTGACTGTTCCAAAGCGGAGCTGAAAACAGCTGTTCGCCAGTCCGATCCTTGAAGGTATATCCGAGCAGCCAACGACGAAGCTCGCGAGACTGTCCACCAATAAAGCGTGCAGCATCTGCGAAGGAGTAAATTCCCACGCCTGATGTGCTGTTGAGTACGGATGTGGATGTCATGTTGGTCAGTCTATTAGAGGGGTCGGTTGGGCGCTACCGCCGACTTCAGATTGAAACGGGTATCGCGCAGATACTGAGACTGATAGCGCATCATCGGTACCAATAC